>JBKEBJ010000418.1:0-7171 GCA_047973105.1 Coprobacillaceae bacterium
AGTATCATTTGATGGAGTTGTTACAGCTGGTCCACTAATTGTCGTATCCACTGGTTGTGTTCCTACAGTATCACTTGCCTTTTTCCAACTTGCTGTTGGATTATTAATTACCCCATCGACAATATCATTATTTTCTATTACATATTCTTGAGGATTAGCCGTTATCGTTGGTAAACCATTAACTTTAATATTACGTGTAACAACACTGTATGCGCCTGTTGTTACATCAGTCACTGTATAACTTACTTGATATGTCCCTAATGTACTATATTTAGAGTCACTAATCATATTATCTGGAATAGTTATGGTTGTATTTTGTAATGCTCCTGCAATAGCGTTTAATTGTATTTCTTCTCCATTCGCTGTTGTTGCTGATAATCCACTTAATAAATCAACTATATCTCCTTCAAATACATTTAATGTATTTGTTGTAACAATTGGAGGATATCCAATAACAGCTTTTATTTCATAACTAGATCCTGCATTAGCTAATAATATATCGCTTGTTGATAAATTTCCTTTTTCAATCGTTGTACCTTGTTTAACACCATTAATATAAATATTCCATCCAACATGTGTATATCCTGTAGGGACTATCACGGTTGGTTCTAATCCATATTTTTCTAAATAATAAAATTGACTATATGGAATATTTCCTGTGTGATCGATTGTACTACTATTTAGGGTCATACTAACACCTGTTAACTCGCTATCACCTACAACATTACTTTCAAATAAGAAGGTTGCTGGTGTATTTTCTATTAATCCAATTCCAATATTAGTAATTTCTGCACTTGTTAATGCGTTAATTACTAGATTCTCTACTTTACCCTGTGTATGCGCTGCATTAAATACTGCATTACTTTTTACTTCTGTATCTGCTATATCTGTTGATTTGGTAAAATGATACGTTGTATTAGCACTATTAATAGCACTAATACTATATTCACCTTCTTTTAACATTTCGATATTAAAAGTTCCTGTTACTGGATCAATTGGTAATGTTGTTGTACTAATCTTTCCATCTTTTTCTGTTAAATTAACAGTTATTTCACTACCTGTAAATATTTCATCAGTACTTGCATCATATATTCCATTTCCATTACAATCAATAAATACTTGTCCTCCAATTTTACCTACACTTAACGTCCCTGCAAGAACACTACCATAAACCCAAGAGTTATTTGTAGCCCCCTCTGCCTTAGCACCAGTATATGTTCGCCAATAGTTTTCCACATCTACTGGTGAGTCAATATCTGCTTGTAATTCGAAAGTGAAACTTCCCTCATCTTTTGATTCGATTGGGTTTTGATTTTCGAATTTTAAGAATATAACATCATTTAATGTTTTACCTGCAGATAGTAATTGAGAATATGTATACCACTGTGTTGTTGGAATAAATGGTTCCCATGTTGTTCCACCAGAATAATCTGTTGTATTTACATTCCCATCTACTGCATAATATGTAGTAAATCCTAAAGCTGAGACTTCATCAGTTAGGTTAGCAGTCCATGTAAATGGAGATGCATTATAATTATTTGCAGGATCTATAATGGTTTTATTATTGAAATATTTTCCATAATCTCTCCCTGCTTTTGGAATAGGAATATAAATATTAGCTTCTGTAAAATTATTTGGTGCATTATTATAATAACTAATTTCTACCTCAGCACTATAGTCTCTACTTAATGATGCAATTGTACTATTAGTTCCATCGTATGTATAATACTCATTTCCACTATCCTTGATTCGAATTCCTGAATCAACTTGTAATTCTGGTAATTTTACTATATTTGTTTTTACGGTTTCTAAAGGAACTAATAAGTTATTTCCACTATCTGTCACTCCGAAATCATCTTCTCTAATATATGTCCCATTACCGTCATAAGAAACAAAATCATTTTCTACTTCTAACATAATAATATCTCGAAGTACTAAATTCGCATATCCTTGATTACTTGCATTGACTTTAAGATTAAAATTAACATTAAAATATTTTGGTGTATTATATGATCCTGTTCCACCCTTCATTTGATATCCAGCCATTACTGTGTATGGATCATCAAATGAATATTTATAAACAATCGCTCCATCGTCTTTTGTTGTCATACTTTTTAGCGTTGCTTTAGATGTAACATCCTTATTATCAAATAATAATTCTAGACTTGTTTCATCTAAGCTAAACCCTTCTGGTACTCGAATGTAGATATTTGGATCCTGTAAAAATTCAGTTGTTAGTTGTTTCGTTCTATTATATGATCCGCTTCCACCAGTATAACGCATTTTAATAGGAATACTAGTTCCTGGATAATATGTTGTATCTAATGACTTCATAAGGGCTGTTCCAGATGTATTATTTATTTTTTCAGTAGTTGTTTCCACATTAATTGTTGTTGTTACATTGTTAACTGTTAATGTTTGTGTTCCTCCTGTACCATTTTTATAAATACCATAAGCCGCAAATCCATTAATCTTTGACGCATAAATATTTCCTGTTGTAGTATAAGCGGCAATACTAGAAATTGTTCCTGTTACTTTTTCTATATATTCATCGTCATCTAAACCTATTTTGTCTCCATCTAAAATTATTTTATTGGATATGCTACTTGGGACAATACTATATCCTTCTGCATTTTTATTTGTATAAACCATAATATCATCAACAGAAGAAGTTGAAGCTATTCCAAAACGGACAATCTTTATTCCTAAATCATCACTGAAAGTCCATTCTAAAGGTAAATCTGTTTGTTCAACTGCCGCTGGATTTGTTACCGCGAAATTTCCTAAGAATTGATATCCATCTTGTTTTCCATCATTATCCAAGTCAGTATAGCCATTTCCATAGAAATCATAGGACTTTGAATTATATCCAACCACCTCAACAGGAATATTTTTTTCAACTATATTTGTTCTCATTGCTGGAAAAGTATATAACATATAGGATTCTGTCTCATGCATTTTCACAGCCATTTTCCCACCAAATACAGCTGCTGTTATTTTTCCTGAACCGAAAACTCCATAAATATCTCCGTCTAATTTAAACATTGGATATGGATATGTTATAGCTCCTGTTTGGGTAATATTTTTAATTGTTAATGTTAATGTTTTTGTTGATTCATTATTATTTACTGTTACATTCTCTGGAGGAATGGCAGTTGTTACATAATCTAATCCTTGGTATATTGCCCCATCCGGATAATTAAAAGTTAATACTACTTCTTCAATAAAACCTCTTCCATCTGATCCTGTTGGATATGCAATATATAATGAGCTTTTTCCATAAGGGTAAATGGTTGGTGAATACCCATCATCTTCTATATATGTTGGATTTCCTCCACCATTTAAATACATAGATAACATGGTTCCTTTAACATTAGCTTTTACTTTTTCTTCTAATATTTCTGTTCCAGAGGTCATTGTCACACTTAAATCATCTAATAATTGACCTGTTGATATTCCCAGTGAAGTTCCTCCTAGAATATCACTGAATCTTTCTCTAGTATCACTATAATCATATAATGCTTTATCAATTCCTACTTGTAATGTTAATGTAATATTATCAGCAGTAGTATTAAAAGTATAAGAAACTTTTCCACTTCGCATCTGATATGTAAGTGGTTTTCCTAAGACACCATTGGAAACATAACCTATACTTGTATATTTATTTATCGTTTGGCTTCCGTATGTATTTCCATCTTGCGATGAAATTTCACTACTCATCATTGCTTGTTCAACAACTGATGTTGTACTAATTATCTGTTCTCCTGCAACAGAATTTGTTCCATTTTTGGCTGCATACGCTAATATTTGATATCCATCTGGAATATCTATTTCAATAGTTCTTGTTTTTTCATCGCCAATACCACTGAATGTTGCATTAATCTCTATTTGTTCAGTATTATAAAATGTCCAATCTACAGTACTTACATCTGTCCAGTCTATAGGTGTTCCACCAGTACGATTAAATTGTACATTTAAAGAGTCTCCATTATCTGAAGTAGTCGCCCTAGGCGTTTTATTAGGTAATGATAATCCCACTCTCTCTTCTTCTTTTTCATCTTTAAAAACATCTACTGTTACTTCTTTGATAAATTCCTTTATTTCTTGTTCATTACTATCAAAATATTTGATAGTAAAATTATATATTCCGTTTTCTTTAACAATATAACTTTCTTGATTTTCCATGTCCATCATTGTTAAATCTGGATTTGTTATATTTTGTATTGTATATGAAGGATCTATATCCTTTATATCAATTTTTATTGTTGCTTCTTTATTTTCTTCATTCAATGTAATTTCTGTTTTTACATCAAAATCCGGTGCTGCTTGAACACTTACATTTGTAAACATAGATATTAAAAATGTAAATATTACCGTTAATACTATTGATTTTCTAATTTTATTCATCTCTATTTTCCTCCCTTTTAGGCTCTTTATCACAGATAGGATGCGTGACTAAGTTAAAAGGTTCTGGTTTTCTTTTCTTTTTTTATATATTTTTATTAGTATGTTAATTACTTGCAATATTGTTACAATTAGTAAGATGTAGAATAATATATAAGTTGTAGCCTCTTTATCTTTAGATAGTTGATAAATATTTTCATTTACTTCTTGTTTTTTGTTTTCTATTTCTCCTTCATCATTTAGGAATACTTTTAAAACTTCTTCATTTCCTGCTTGATATGTTCCTACTTTAACTGTAATGTTATTTTCTGGTTTTTCATTGTCTTCATAGACGGCTATAAGAGTTGTATTTTCTATAAGATTCTCTTTATTTCCATCCCATCTTATAAATTGTTTTCCTTCCTTTTGAGGTGCTTCTATTTCTTCAGCAGAACTTCCATAGGAAATAAATTTTGTTTCATATAGTTGATTATCCACTATATAATCAACTTGAATTTGTTGGTTTTGTGTTTGATTGTTTTTTTGAAAGATCGCATAGTAGTTCTCTTTTTTAGTAATTGGTTGATTTTGATAATAATATCCACTACCATCTAATTGACTGTTAAAACCTAAGAAAGTATAACCCTCTTTTGTTGGCGTATTAATTATTCTTGCACTTTGTTGATCTAATACTTTTTGTTCATTAATAATTATTTCATTGTTATAAAATGTCATTGTATGATAATTTGGTAATGCAAATTGACCATATGTTATGTGTTCACAATTAAACGGATTCTTACCAATAGTTACATCACTAGAGTATACAGATAAGGTTCCTGATAATCTACCACTATAAGAACCAATAGATTTCACTTGCAATGAAATCGTTGTTATCTGTGTTGTAATTGTATAAGATAACCCTGTCGTAATGAATCTTTGATATTCACTAGCACTAAGGTTTTTTCCATCAATTTTTAAAATTCCTTCATAATATGAAGAGAATGATAACCCCTCTTTTTTTAGAAATGTTAATTGGCTTTGGATGGTACTATTACGATCATATATTTGTATATCTATTTGAATTATTCCTTCATAAGGAATGATTTGATCAGATGTATTTTTTAGATTGCCATTTTCTACATAATACATCTTAGAAGATTGTACTAAGTCAAAACGTTGTTCGTTTGCTTTAATTACTTGTTTTCCTTGAAATATAAAAGTCAAAAATATACACCATATCATAATTCTCTTCTTTGTTAGTGTATTCATTTTTATATATCCTTCTTTATTAATTCGTCGATATGTATTTCATACTCCACCATATTTCCTACTTTGTCATAAACAACAATTAGTATTTCATTACTTTCGATATTGTTTATTTTAAAATCTTTAGGTAGCATCTCTTTATTCTTATCTACAATATAGGATTTTTCATAATCTATTCCGGATAAATTATCTTCCAATTTAAAAGAAAGAATATTATTTTCATACTTTGTATCTAATAATATTGGATATTCCTTATCAATATTATCTATAACGATTTTCTCTTTGGTGTCATCTATATTTACTGTATAATCACCATTTTTTATAACTTCAAACTTTATTTTTTTATCTTCTACTACATATGCTATTTCTTTGTTTTCTTCCGTTATTGTTATGTTAGAATCTTGAATATCTTTTGATGTTAAAACTGTAACTTCGATATTTGAATTCGTTATATCTTGAATATAAAAAATATCCTTTATTACGTTTATCGTATTTGTATTTGATAAATATGCCCCATATGCAATGGTCGCTATTACACTAATACTTAAGGCAGCCTTAGAAAATGTAGATATATTATTTTTAGTTATATTTTTTCCTAAGAATGCTTGGTTTGAGGATATTGAATTGGTTAGAATTTGTTTGGAACCTTCACTTGATATTCCTTGTGATGTATACATTCCTTTTAACACTTCTATTATTAATGGCATAGTAGAAGCAGAAATATATTCTTTTGGTAATATATTATTACTTTGTAAGTCTTTTTGAAGATGTATTTTAGCTCTATTTAGTTTACTTTTTACTGTTCCTAAAGGCATTTCTAATACTTTTGATATTTCTTTCATTTTTAGTTCTTCTATGTAACGTAGGTATGTTATTTCTATTAAATCTTGTGGTAAATCTTGAATTGCTTTTTCAATTACTAATTGTAAAGCTTTATTTTCTACTATTCTTTCCACATTTTCTTCTGATTCAATATTTTCAAAAATAGTATCATCTAATTGGATTTTATTTTTATGTTTACGAAAAACTTGATTCGCTTCGCGATATGCAATAGTAAATAACCAAGTATGAAAGGACTTTATGTTTTTTAAATCTTCTATTTTTTGGATTGTTTTAATAAATGTTTCCTGTAATACTTCTTCTGCATCATCCTTATTTTTGACAATACTAAAAGCGAAACTGTAAATAGGCGCTTTATAGAATTCAAATATATATTCAAAAGAATGTGGTTCTCCTTTTATGAACCTCCTCACATATTTTGTTTCTATTCTCCGCATTGCCATAAACATACTCTCCTTTCAATTCGTATTAATAAAAAAATTAAACTTCTTCATGTTAGGATGTTTCTAACAATAAAAAAGTTCTCATTTTATAAAAGAAAAAGAACTTTTAATATTAAAAGTTCTCAGACCGTTGACAATTGACCTCAATTGTTTAACGGTTTTTTCTATGTTTTACTAAATACTCGTATCTTCATTGGGAATATAAAAAAATAGGTCTATCTCGCCCTATATCACTCCTG
>JBKEBJ010000449.1:0-2778 GCA_047973105.1 Coprobacillaceae bacterium
ATCTAGAGATAGATGGATTCCCACATCTAAATCTGGATTTTCTTTCGCTAAATGAATAGCTTGATTAGTACCTGGCATAGTTGTAAGTAACGTTGTTGATGTAATACAACCATGTTTATAACCTTCAATAATTCCTAGATTTTGACCAGTACTATAACCAAAATCATCGGCGTTAATAATTAATCGCATTGTCTGATCCTCCTAACGCTTTTATCATAACGAATTGATTGAATCTTATATAGTATTTTTCAAACAAAGACAACGATTTCCAAGAATTGGAAATGATTGCAATCCTCTGGAAAAATATTGAAAAGGCTTTCACTATAATTCTATACTGAGGGTACAAATGCAATGAAAGAGGGAGGAAATACTATGCGTTTTATGGAGAAGTTTAATAACTTAGCTGATCGTGTTTTAATGCCTATCGCTACAAAGTTAGCGAATCAAAGACATTTATCAGCGATTAGAGATGGAATGGTTGTTGCCATACCATTATCTATCTTAGGTGGGGTATGTTTGATTCACCATTCAAACCAGAGATGTTACCAGACTGGGGAATCTTTAGTGACATGTTAATGGGATGGTTTAATTGGGCGCAAGCCAATGCCTATGCATTAAAATTACCATTCATGATGACAATGGCTTTAATGGGGTTATATATTGTATTTTCAATAGCGTATCATTTAGCTGAAAAATATGATTTATCAAAATTAAATGCGGCCATTGTTTCAACAGCAGTATTTCTATTAATATCTGCACCAACAGCGACAGCTGTTCCAAGTGCCTTAATTCAAGAGGGAATGGCACATGTAGATATCTTAGCACTGGCAGGAAGTTTTTTACCAACAACTTACTTAGATGCTAAAGGGATATTCACAGCTATTATTGTAGCTATTGGTTGCGTAGAAATTATGAATTTTATGAAAAAGAAAGATTTACGTTTCAAGATGCCAGAAGGAGTACCACCAGCAATTACATCATCATTTGATGCAATTATGCCTTTGTTTGTATGTATGGCCGTATATTATGGGGGATCGTTACTTGTTCAAAACCTTAGTGGAGAATTAATTCCAAGTCTAATTATGACAATATTAGCACCGGCTGTTGCTGGATTGGATTCTTTATTAGGTATATGTGTTATTACAGCGATATCACAAGTCTTCTGGTTCTTTGGATTACATGGGGCGAGTATTACCCAACCAATTCGTTTACCATTTATGCAAATGTACTTAATGGCTAATATTGAGGCTTTTACAGCTGGAACACCTATTCTACATTACTTTACACAACCATTCTGGGGATACATTATTGCCTTAGGTGGAGGAGGAGCAACATTAGGACTATGTATCTTATTGCTTCGCTCAAAATCAGTACAGTTACGTTCTTTAGGAAAACTATCTATTGGACCAGCGATATTCAATATCAATGAACCAATTATCTTTGGATTACCAATGGTACTAAATCCACTCATGGTTTTACCTTTCGTATTTGTTCCAGTAGTTAATTCCATTATTGCCTATGCATGTATGGCAATGAATATTGTTGGTAAGGGAATCTTAGAAACACCATGGACAACACCAGCACCATTAGGTGCAGCCTTAGGATGTATGGATTGGCGAGCTGGGGTCCTAGTTGTTATATTATTATTTATTGATATCGCTATCTATTATCCATTCTTTAAATTAGTTGAAAAACAAAAACTTGCAGAAGAAGCAAGCGCATAAAAAAGGAGAAATATTATGAGTAAGGAAGCTTTACGAATCGTAACGATTGGTGGGGGAAGCAGTTATACACCAGAAATAGTAGAGGGGTTTATTAGAAAGAAATTAGAAGGGAAATTACCAATATCGGATTTATATTTAGTCGATATAGAAGAGGGAAAAGAAAAATTAGAGATTGTTGGACAATTAGCGAAGCGTATGGTTGCAGCTGCAGGTACCAACTTCAATGTCCATTTAACATTAGATCGTAAAGAAGCATTAAAAGGTGCAGATTTCGTAACTACACAATTTAGAGTCGGATTATTACCTGCTAGAATTCGTGATGAAAGAATTCCTTTAAAATACAATCTCATTGGACAAGAAACTAATGGCGCTGGTGGCTTTATGAAAGCTATGCGTACAATTCCCGTAATACTAGATATTTGTAAAGATATGAGAGAATTATGTCCAGATGCTTGGCTTGTAAACTTCACTAATCCATCAGGAATTATTACCGAAACAGTGTTAAAACATGGGGGAGTTAAAGCTTTAGGTTTGTGTAATATACCAATTGGAATGGTTAATAAAATTGCGACACTATATGATGTAGAAACAATAAGAGTAAACATTGAATTTGCAGGATTAAATCACTTTGTCTTTGCTCGTAAAGTCTATGTTGATGGTGAAGATAAAACCCTAGATGTGATTGAGAAAATGAAGAGTGGAAAAGAAATATCAGCGAAAAACATTCCTAACTTTTCATTCCCAGCTCATATATTAGACGCTATTGAAATGATTCCAGCAGGTTATCTAAAATACTATTATACAAGAGAAACTATGTTAGAGGATGACCGTGTTATAATAAGGACAAGTTAGAAGAAACCCAGTAAATACAGGGGTTCGCACTAATTTAGTCCTTATTTTTTATACCCCTTAAGCGGTATTGGATAGGGCAGCGCTGCTATATCACAATTGAAATAATCACATAAGTACGCAAGCAAACTTGTAGTGCCTTTTGTGTACCTTAATAGAGGTAAAATTGAAAAATGTTTATTTAGGTAGGACTAAATTAGCTCTT
>JBKEBJ010000087.1:0-2936 GCA_047973105.1 Coprobacillaceae bacterium
ACATTCTAATTCTATAGTTTTCCATACTATTTATGGGCATATTGAGAGTATGATTTCAAAATATTGTCCAATTAGTGAACAAAAATATAATAAGAAAATAGTAGGGTGCAATACTTGTAAAGAAGGTCAATATGCATTAGTGGATCGTAAAAATGAAAGATTTCCAATTCGCATGGATGATAATTGTTATTTACACTTATATCATAATAAACCATTATATATTGATACTATTAGTAATCTTAATATAGATTATGCTTTACTTTCATTTACTATTGAAGATGCAAAAACTACTTCTTCTATTTTAGAAGATTATTTTAATAATATTTTAGATAACAAAAAAAGTCTTTTTAGGACAAACAGGAACTATACAAATGGTTATTTCTTAGAATAATTTAGAAATAATAGTATATTCTTATTGTATTATGTCGAAAGTAATTATCTTTTTACAAAATTTAATTGATTAAAAATATGGATAATGCTAAAATAGATATGAAATGGAGGATGTACTTACATATGACAATAGATTTAGACTTAGCGAAAAGATTACGTTCATATAGGAATTTTAAACATTTAACACAAAAAGATGTGGCTGCACACCTTAATGTACCTCATTCGGCTATTTCAGACATTGAGAATGGTAAAAGAGATATTACAGTTGGTGAGTTAAAGATTTTTTCTAATCTTTATGGTAGAAGTGTTGAAGAAATCATGAGTGGAAAAAAATATGATTATTACAACATTGCTAATATTGCCCGATTATTAACAGAGCTTCCTGATGATGATTTAAAAGAAGTAATGTTCATTATCGAATATAAACGTAAAAGAAATGAAGAAAAACAAGAAAATAAATAATGAAATTATCAAAAAGGATTATAACAGATTATCTGTCGTAATCCTTTTTTTCATACTTTTTTATTTCAAATAATATTATTCTGTATAAAACAAATATTTTTTGTCTTTTTTATAATTATTTTGTCGAAATGTAGTTATATGATAGAATTTATATGACAAAAATGTTATAAATAAAATAAATAGTAGTATTATACAATTATTTTATTGTACTGATTGCGTTAGAGGGAAAGAAAATGGAAGTAAAAACAAAAAGAAGAAAGTTATATCGTAATATCATAGTAATTACTGTGGTTACATCAATAGTGTGGTTGATGTTTAGAGGACTATTCTACGTTTTTAGAGTAGATGGTGGTAGTATGTTACCGACTTTAAGTGACAATGATTATGCATTTACTAACAGAATTGTTTTACAAATAGATGATATTGAAAGATTTGATATCATTGTATATCGTAATGATATAAATGGGGCTGAAACAGTAAAAAGAGTAATTGCCATGCCAAATGAAACAATAATGTATAGAGATGATAAACTATATATTGATGGTATCTATGTTGTAGAACCATTTTTAGATATGACATTCATTGCTTCTCAAACTTTAGATAATATTTTAAATTTCACTGATGATTTTGGACCGATAACTTTAGGTAGTAACGAGTATTTCGTTTTAGGAGATAATCGTTTAATATCTAAGGATTCACGAACCCAAGGTACAGTAAATATTGAGAATATTATAGGGAAAGACATATTCAT
Organism: Coprobacillaceae bacterium; assembly: GCA_047973105.1. Taxonomy (GTDB): domain Bacteria; phylum Bacillota_I; class Bacilli_A; order Erysipelotrichales; family Coprobacillaceae; genus CAKVJS01. Next base: position 1,604 of record JBKEBJ010000087.1, read on the forward strand.
TTTTTATCCTTTTAATAAGTGAGGTACGAAACTATTTGTATTTCACTTATTTTTTATGTCTAATTTTGGGAACCTTTTTTAGAACTAAACGTCTAAATGAGTGAAAGGGAAAGAAATATAAGGAGGAAGAGAAAAAATGGTTAAAATTCGAAATGAAGAAATTAAGAAATTCATTGATGGAGATGACAGTATATTTCCGAAAATTTTTGCAGTTTATAGAAATAAAATTAACTATTTAGCTATTGAAATTTTACATAATGAGGCAGACTGTGAAGAAGTAGTGCAAAATACTTTTATTAAAATCATTGAAAAAAGAGAAGGACTACAAGACGAACGTTCATTTAATTCATGGGTATATCGGATTGCATATAACACTAGTTTAGATTTATATAGAAAAAACAAACGTCGTAACACTGAGAATCCGCAAGATATTGAGGACATGTCAGATATTGATAGTGATACAGAAAATACAATTCGTAAAAAAGTGATTTTAGAATCTATTCAGAATCAAATAGATGACTTACCAAATGATATGCGGGAAATATGTGTACTACGTTTTGTTGCAGATTGTAGTATTGAAGAAATATCTGAAATCATGAAAATTCCAAAAGGAACAGTAAAAAGTCGTTTACATAGAGCAAAATCAAAAATGAAAACAGGCCTTAGGACAAAAGAGATCACGCCAACTGCATATTTATCACTCGTTTTTCCACCATTAACTCATCATTTATTTCAATCATTATCTGAACGTTTACCAGTTCTACCTAGTGCAGAAATTGCGATTATTAAAGGTATTGAAAGATCCAGTAAAATATCAGCCGAAAGTATTGTTAACGGTATTGCTGATAAAGCTATTTCAATATCAAGTGTGGGTATCATTGCTGTTACATCATCATTGATGTTTGGTGGATTGGGTCTTTATTCTACATTAGGCAAAGGAAACATTGAAGATGATAATAGTGCAAATCAAATTAGTGAAGTTTTATATTTAGATGAACTAACAAATAAGAATTTACAAGTTGGATTAGTTTTTGATGGTATTGTTGATTGTGATGATGTAACCGTCTTATTAGATAATCAAAAGATAAAAGTAGAAAATGTAGAAAATGATAAATGTATGTTTATTGTTAAAGAGAATGGTGTTTATAACATTAGTTATAAACAAGAAAAGGAAGAGATAGTGATAAGCAACATTGATAAAGAGGGGCCTGAACTTATTAATATTTCAAAAGAGAACGGGTTAATAAAAATTGAAGCAACTGATCATTTCTCTGGAATAGATATTGATTCTACATATGTTGAAGAGGGTGAAAAAACATTTCATTAATACCAA
>JBKEBJ010000149.1:0-4444 GCA_047973105.1 Coprobacillaceae bacterium
GATTTTTTGGGATGATGAAGAACCATCTTATGCTTTGAAAGTAACTTTACTTCTGTAATATCTTTAAAATCAATTAATATAGGTAATATTGCAATTCCACGAAATACATAAACAACAACAAAATCATTATCAATACGCATACGATATTTTGTTAACAACGTCATAATCGCAATAAAAGATATTATAAGTCCAATAATTCCTTTACTAGTGTTACCATCAATAAAGAAATATAAGCTCCCTGCTAGTGCAATTAGAAAAAGCAACCCCATAAAGCACAACATTCGTAGTTCTCTATATTTCATAATATTCTCCTACCTATCTAATTCTTTTCTGTGACTTGTTTGAATTTTTGAAGTCCTAAAATAACAACTCCACCAATTACAAAGAAAGGAATACTAAATGTATTAAAAGATAATGCTTCTTGTGGTACTTCTAAAGTTGTTGGTCCCAAAACAATTGCATACAATGAACCAATCATTAAACCAATAATTAAGTAAATTGTTTGTGAACGATATTTTTTTAATGCCCAACGAATGATCTTAATAGTAGATAAAATACCCGTTACTATTCCAAGTCCAGCAATAACTATCATTGGTAAATAATCGAAATTAAACTTTATAAGTTCTTTAATTCCTGTAATAATTGGTACATATAAACCAAATATCAATAGAATTGTTGAACCAGATATTCCTGGTAAAACCATAGCAGAAATAGCTACCATCCCTACTACAAAAATATAAATACCAGTTCCAATATTAATATTACTTGGTGAAATAGAACTGCCCTCTCCAGAAGAAGGATTAAAATATGAAATTAAAAATACTACAGCAACTCCAATAATTAAAAATATTATATTTTTATACTTTCCAAGTATTTCATGTTTCTCTTCCATAACAACAATAGGAATAGCAAAAATAATAAATCCTATAAATAATGAACTAATATTATATATTTCGCTATCAAATATACTTGCTAGTAATACAACACAACCTAAGAATCCAATAATCCAACCAACACCCAATTTTAAAAGGAAAATAATAGCCGTTTTTCTTTCCTCTTTACTTCCAGAAATAAGGTTATCTAATGAACTAATGAAATCATCATAAAATCCTAATAAAAAGGCAATTGTTCCTCCTGATACACCAGGAACACTATCCGCCATTGCCATACAAAATCCTCTAATAAAGTTTAATAACATACACTTCTCCTTTATCCCTTGTCTTGTTTTCAAATATTTACTATACCATATCTTAAATAAATATTCCACTTCCTAACATAAACTTAACATTTATTTAGATGTTACTATTCAACAAATAAGGGGCATATCTAAGCAATATACGTGTACTTTATTCTTTATTATTTCTCTTTATTCTAACTTTTCTTAAAGAAGATACTGCTGGCCCTTCAATTAGTTTTCCATCCACATCGTATCTTGAACCATGACAAGGACAATCCCAAGTTTTTTCTAAAGCATTAAATGAGACGATGCATTTTAAATGTCGACACTGGGCTTTACAAATATGAATCTTTCCCTTTTCATCTTTGTATATGGCAAGCAGTTTAAAACCATTTCTAACTACCTTCCCTTCTCCCTTTTTTAAATCTATATGAAATGGAGCAAAACGATTAATAATCATCCCTTTAATACTAGATTTTGTTAATTTACCAATAGCTCGAATACTAACATTAAAATTCCCATACGATGGTGAATATAACGTCTGATAAGGATTTTCTTTGTGTAAAATCATATCTGATAACAACCTTGCACTTACATGTGATAAAGTCATACCCCATTTGTTATAGCCACAGGCAACATAACAATGATCATATTTTGAAGAGAAATAACCAATATATGGAATTCCTCGATTTGTTTTTGCATCTTGTGCTGCCCAATAATCTATTTCTCTTTTTCCAAATAATTGTTTATTATTATCGAATATTGTTATATCCTTAATTTTACTTCCCACATCAAATGCATACCCAGCATAAATCATTCCATTTTGTGTTGGACGAAAGCTTTCATTTGGATTATCTATACTTAATAAGCTATCATTTTCCTGATTGTTAATGTAATTATGTAATGCAACCTCTCTAGTTTGTGATAGCTTTAAAAAATAGGTTTCGGGAAAATTAATTTGTGGATAACGAGTAGCGAAAACAGTTTGTTTACTTGAAACAGTATAGTCATTACATTTGAATATTGTTCTGTTTTTTTGAATATCAAAATCAATTGCTTTACTATTTTCATAAATAGTAATTCCAGATTCTCGACATTTTTCTACAATAGCGTATATGTATTTTAATAGATGAAAAACTGCCTGATTATCTACTCCTACTGAATTAAGTATACTTTTATCTTTATGTTGATTAACAATTGTTTTTACTCCTAATTTCTGTAATGCTTCTATTTCTTTTTTTATATACTTACTATTACTTTGATGCTTTGTATAAATAAATGCATTATTTTTTTGATAATCACATTCTATCTTCTCCTCTTTAATAATATTCTCAATATCTTCCATAGCTTGTTTATTACTTTCTAAATATAAATGTGCTATTTCTGTATTATAATAATGGATTAAGAATTGATATATTGTTTTATGAAGATAACTGATTTTTGCAGTTGTATGACCTGTAGTCTGACATCCAATTGTTCCTTGTACAAACACTGCAATTTTTTTACCACTATTACGTAAGTAATAAGCACACATGATTCCTGTTATTCCACCACCTATAATGGCGATATCAATGTTTAAATTTTGATTTATTTTAGGTAATAATAATAAATTTGTTGTTTTTTGCCAATATGATATATTTTTCATAGTTTCTCCTTTTATAGAGTATTACCAAAAAACAACAAAATAAAAATGGTGTTTACCACCATTCTTAAATATTCAAATATTTCTTAAATGCTTTCGCTATCCCTTCATTATCGACAGTATCCGTTACATCCGAAGCTGCATTTTGAATATGTTTAGCTGCATTCCCCATCGCAATACCATGTCCAACTAATTGTAACATTTCAATATCATTATCTCCATCGCCAAAAGCATATGTTTCCTTTCTATCAATATTTAAATGTTTGTATAAGAATTCGCAAGCCGTTCCTTTAGAAAAACCAGACAAATGAACATCCATGCGTACATCTTTTTCGTCTGGATCACCATAAGCATTAATTGCCCAATCTGTTGGAAGTTTCTTTTTTGCAGCAAACATATCTTCCGGATTACCAAACACGGCTGCAATTGAATTTACTTTGGCCTCTTCAATTACATCCATAATCAATGGTGTTCCTGTGAGGTCATCTGTTCCCTCATATAATGCATGATGTCTTTTAAGATATGGATTGGTATGTGAACTAACCCACGTCCCAGAATAGCCACCTAAACTACAGCTTCCATTGTGTTCTTCAAATATTTTTATTTGTTCTTCGATTTGTTCTTTTGTAAACGTGTTATTTACTAACACCTCATCTTTAAATTCAATATAATGTCCATCACTACAAATGTATCCATCAAACTCCATATCACGAACACTTTCAGGAATCATTGTCCTAGCAGTAGCTACAACGATATAATTTCCTTGTTGTCTAAATTCCTGTAATACCCTTCTCGTCTCTTTAGAGGGATGTAACATTCCATTAGGAACATTAACCATAGTTCCATCAATATCAAAAAAAGCAATTTTAGTCATATCTCAAATCTCCTTATTTTATTACTAATAGTATAGCATTAATAAAATTCAAGATTTCTCTCTTTTCAATAATTGAAACGTATAGAAATTATTAACATCTTTCTTTGACTAATTACAATAACAACTTTATAATATTCCTTATAGTTATAAGGGGGAGATTTTAATGCATAAAATATTAATTATTGAAGATGATATGACGATTGCTAAAACACTAGCCTCACATTTGTCACAATGGGAATATAAAGTAGAATATATTACTGATTTTAAAAATGTAATGGAATTCTTTACTAGCTTTGATCCACAATTAGTTCTATTGGATATATCCTTACCTCTATTTAATGGATACCATTGGTGTCAAGAAATTAGAAATGTTTCTAAAATACCTATTATTTTTATTTCATCACAAGAAGAAAACATGAATATTATTATGGCAATGAATATGGGAGCTGATGATTTTATTACTAAACCTTTCGACTTACAAGTATTAACTGCAAAAATTCAAGCAATTCTACGTAGAAGCTATTCTTTTGTAAACAATACAAATATCATTACCTATGAAGATGTTATTTTAAATTGTAACAATGCAACACTTAGTTATCATGAACAAAATATCGAATTAACAAAAAATGAGTTTAAGATTCTTCAATCTTTATTAGAAAAACCTTGTGAAATAATTAGTCGCGATCAAATTATGATGACACTCTGGCAAAGTGATGAGTTTATTGATGATAATACTTTAACAGTTAATGTT
>JBKEBJ010000155.1:0-16723 GCA_047973105.1 Coprobacillaceae bacterium
GAATAAGCATCCTGATGAAGAACATCCATATGGACATGGAAGAATTGAATATATATCTGGGTTAGTTATTGCTTTTTTAATTATTCTTGTTGGATTGCAATCTCTGAAGGACTCAGTATTAAAAATCATTTATCCTGAAAAAGTAACATTTAGTATAATTGCTTGCGTTATTTTAATTGTATCTATTGGGGTTAAAGTATGGATGAGTTATTTTAATAAAAATATTGGAAAGAAAATTGATTCTTCTACATTGATGGCTGCGGGTCAAGATAGTATAAATGATGTATTTACAACAACAGCTACATTAATTGCTTTAATTTTATCACTATATACTACTTTACCTGTAGATGGTATTTTTGGTGTGGTAGTATCTGTAGTAGTATTAAAAGCAGGATATGACATCTTTAATGAGACTGTCGATCCTTTATTAGGAAAAGCACCAGATAAAGAACTATTAAAAGAGTTAGAAAACTTTATACTCACATATGGTGCTGCATTAGGTATTCATGATATGATGATGCATGATTATGGACCTGGTAGAAAGTTTTTAACTGTACATGTAGAAGTAGATGGAAATGAGGATATCATGATGGTTCATGATGTGATAGATTCTATTGAAAGAAAAATCTTGGAAAAATTTCATATTATGACAACTATTCATATGGATCCAATTGATACTAATGATGCCTTAACGAATGAATTGAAAGAAATGGTTACTTGTGTTATTGAATCTATTAATTCATCATACAGTATTCATGATTTTCGAATCGTTAGTGGACCAACACATACTAATTTAATATTTGATGTTTTAATACCAACGTGTGATATGACACCTCATAAGGTATTAAAAGATGCAATTAATAAAAAAATAAAAGAAAAAAATGAAGACTATTATATCGTTGTTCAAATTGAACATAGTTATGTTTAGGAGGAAGAAAAATGAAGAAATTAGCAATGTTTTTAACAGTGCTAGTAATGGCGATTGCGATTACTGGATGTGGAGCTAAAGAAGAAGACGGAGAGATGATTGAATTACCTAATAGTGGAGATAGTACTTCTAAATCAGACGGTACAGAAGAATCTGAAAAGGTTAATATTGTAATAGATGTAGAAAACTACGGTGAAATCACTGCAGAATTGTATTCTGATGTTGCACCAATTACAGTAGAAAACTTTGTTAAATTAGTTAATGAAGGATTTTATGATGGACTAACTTTTCATCGTATTATAGATGGTTTTATGATTCAAGGTGGAGATCCAAAAGGTGATGGAACTGGTGGAAGTGAAGAAACAATCAAAGGAGAGTTCTCGAGTAATGGTGTAACTAATAATATTACGCATGCTCGTGGAGTTCTTTCAATGGCACGTTCAACAGAAAATGATAGTGCTAGTTCACAATTCTTCATTATGCAAAGTGATAGTAAAAGCTTAGATGGCGATTACGCAGCATTTGGTAGAGTTACATCTGGGATGGAAATTGTTGATTCTATTTGTAAAGATATAAAAGTTCAAGATAATAATGGCACAGTAAATGCAGATGATCAACCCAAAATTAATAGTATAAAAATAGTAGAATAAAAGAAAAGGTCTAGGAAATTTCCTAGGCCTTTAAAAATGTATTAAGTTCTAAAGATTACTTGTTCTGTATCATACATCTTTCTTGCAGCGAATAGGGCAATAAGAATATAAACGACAGACCAAGCGATAGTAATATATAAATGTGTATAATTTAATTGATTAACAACAATTTCTTTAATTACTGTAACAACATTTAATACAGGGATATTTAACATTACCATACTCACATCAGCAGTATCCATATACATTGTTACAATTGATAACAACATTGGAATCAAAGAACAAGGTGTAAGATATGTGTTTGCTTCTTTTAGTGTTCTTGCATATGTTGAAACCATTAATAGAAGTGCGGACATAAATATTGAATATAATATAGATAATCCTAACATAATTAATAAATTTGTTGTTGAAATATCAAAAGTGAAATTCATACTTTCAAGTCCATAACTAAAGGATAAGAATAAACCGATAGCTGATAATACACAAGTAACAACTCCAAAAGTAGAAATTACAATTAATTTACCAACAAGAATAGCGTTTCTTGAAACACCAGTAGAAAGTAAAGGTTCTAAAGTTCCTCTTTCTTTTTCACCTGCTCCTAAATCTGTTGCGATTGGTAAGATACCATTTGCACTATATCCAATTAACATCATTGGTACTAACATACCTAACATCATTGATGAAAAACTATCAACACTATCATCTTTTGCGTGTGTTACATATTCGAAAGGTTGTAAAGCTTGATCAGGTAAACCATTTGATTTTAATATTTCTGAAACATATGATGTTTGAAAAGAGGTTAGAGTACTTTGTACTACTTGCACTGCAGTCATAGCTTTTTGCGAAGTGGTATCATAATATAAACTAATAGAAGGTGTTTCGTTATTCATTAGCTTACTAGTAAATTCTGTATCAATATCAACATACACTAAAGCTTCTCCATCATATGCTTTATCAATTGCTTTTTGTCCACTACTTTCAATAATTTCTAAAGTAGGATTACTTTTAAATAATTGAAGAACATTTTCATCTTCACTATTAATTATAATATTGTATTTATTATCTTCACTAGGTGCAGCCATATCACCAACATTAGAAAAAATGAAAGTAAAGAGTAATGGCATAAATAAAATTGGAATTAAGAAAGTCATTACTAATGTTTTACGATCACGTAAGATATCTTTAAATTCTTTTTTTACTACTGTTAAAATATTATCCATGATTTTCCCCTCCAATTAAATTAATAAATACTTCTTCTAAAGTTTCTTTTCCATATTTCAATTTAAGTTCTTCAACAGAACCACTATCTATAAATTCCCCTTTATGAATAATAATTAAACGATCGCATAATTTTTCTATCTCATACATATTGTGACTAGAGAAAATAATAGCTTTGTTTTCTTTTTTACATTTTAAAATAAAATCATGAATTAATTTTGTTGATAAAACATCTAAACCAGTCGAAGGTTCATCAAATAACATTAAACGTGGCTTATGCACAATACTACGCGCTAAAGAAACCTTTTGTTTCATACCACGAGAATATTTACCAACTGGACGATTCATATACTCTTTCATTTCTAAATCTTTGGCAATTTCATTTACTGCTTGCAAAGCTTCATCATCTTTCATACCATTTAACTTAGCGAAATACAACATATTTTCTTTTCCAGTTAAACGATCATACAAAGCAACATCGCCGCCAAATAAAATACCAATGTTTTTACGAACGTTTTTAGGATCTTTCAAAATACTGTGTCCACCAACAAAGGCATCTCCACTAGTTGGCTTTAACATTGTAGCAACCATTCGTAATGTTGTAGTTTTCCCAGCACCATTTTCTCCTAATAAACCAACAATTTCTCCTTCTTTTACTTCGAAAGAAAGAGGAGAAACAGCATTGACCTTTTTAAAAGATTTGGCTAATTTTTCTACTTTTAACATAATAACCTCCCATTTATTCTTCTAAAGATTTTTTTTCTGCTATTTTGTATCGATGCGCCAAAACAAGATAAACAATAAATATTAATACATAATAACTAAAGAAAATTGTTAATGCACCTTTTTCTGTAAGTGTTTGATTGGAAAATAGTGGAGCAGAGATAGAAGGGTTAAAAAATAAATTAGAAATACTATAACCAATACCATATATGCCAATTCCCCAAAAGAAAATTCGATATTTCTTATTAAATAGGGGATAAATATCATAGTATAATAATTGGATAATGACCATTATTAGCCCTCCTAAAGTAATTAGAAGATAATCCCAATCGTCTTCTACCCAACTTATTCCAATGTATTGTTTAATAAAAAAATTCATCAAAATTAGTATGGATATAAAAGTTAGTGTTCTAAAATAAACGCTACCACGTATTAATAATTGTCGTTCATCTAATTTGTTTTTCTTGAATTTCCAAAACACACTTATTCCTCCCAAAATAGCTCATTTAAAGTTTTTCCTAAAACCTTACAGATAGATATACATAATTTAATCGTTGGATTATAATCTCCTTTTTCAATTGCATTCATTGTTTGCCTTGTTACGCCTACAGCTTCTGCTAAGTCTTTTTGAGTCATATCAAGACTTGCACGTGCTGATTTTATACGCAAGTTTTTAGGCATAGCATCACCTCGTATAAATAGTAATATATATTTATATAAAAGTCAAATATATATGACATTTTCTAATTCTGTAATTTTGTTATTTTTATACTAAAATTTGTTATGATATAGCAATGGAGGAAAAGATGGATGAATAAAAAATATTTTTTCTTTGATATTGATGGAACTTTGGCAGTTGGATCACCAGGGAAATATATTCCAGAATCTACAAAGAAAGCAATAAATAAATTACGTGAACAAGGACATTTTCTCGCGATTGCAACAGGTAGAAGTTATGCAATGGCATATGAACATATGAAAGAATTAGGCTTTGACAATATGGTCAGTGATGGAGGGAATGGTGTAACAATTAATGGTGAATTATTAGGAATAACACCTTTAAACAGAGAAAAAGCAATTGCGTTAATAGAGGAATGTATTGAAAAAGATATTATTTGGGCAGTTTCACCAGATAATAAAACTAGACGATTAGCTCCTGATGAAAGGTTTTATGATTTTACAAAAGATATATATATGGATACGATTGTAGATTCTAATCTTGATATCTATAGTTTTGAAGAAATCCATAAAGTATATGTTGCATGTTTACCAGGAGAAGAAAAAAGATTATCTTTATTAAAAGAGTTACCCTATGCTAGATATCATAAAGAGTACATATTTGTTGAACCTGATGACAAATCTATTGGAATAAAAAGAATTATGGACTATTATCAAGCGGATTATAAAGATGTTGTCGTTTTTGGGGATGAGAAAAATGATATTAAAATGTTTATTCCAGAATGGACATCTATTGCTATGGGAAATGCAATTGAACCTTTAAAGAAAAGGGCTACCTATATTACTACAGATGTTGATAAAGATGGAATTTATAATGCTTGTAAGCATTTTAATTGGATATAACATAATATACAGAGGAAATAAGAAATTATTTCCTCTGTTTTTTTGTATATTTATAAAGTATTTTGTTTACATTAAGAGTAAATGATACAAAAAGGGGAAGACAATGAAAAATCATAAATTTGGATTATTTACGGCTATTTGCATGATAGTTGGGATAGTAATAGGATCAGGAATCTTTTTTAAAAGTGATAATGTATTAGTTTATACTAATGGGAATGTTATGTTAGGGGTCATTGTTTTTGTATTAGCGGCTATGGCAATCATTTTTGGAAGTTTAGCAATGTCTGAATTAGTAATTCGAACGAATAAGACAGGTGGAATTATTGCATATGCAGAACACTATTTAGGAAAAAGAGTGGCTTGTGTATTTGGTTGGTTTCAAACATTTGTATATTATCCAACCATTATAGCTGTTGTTTCTTATGTAGTAGGAGTTTATTTTTGTATTTTATTTGGATTTTCAAGCTCTTTAGAATTAGAGATAGGGATAGGGTTTATTTGTTTTTTAATACTACATATAATCAATTATCTAAGTACTAGATGGGTTGGATATTTTCAAAACTTAGCGACAATATTAAAACTATTACCAATTTTCCTAATTATTTTAATGGGATTATTTTTTGGTAATCCAGATTTTTCTACTAACTTATCCAATACCACTGGAGATAGTCAATGGATAGCAGCAATCGGTCCAATTGCTTTTTCATACGATGGTTGGATTGTAGCTACTGGATTGTCACATGAGATAAAAAACAGTCATCGAAATTTACCCTTAGCCTTAATTATTGCACCAGTATTTATATTATGTACTTATGTTTTATATTTTATCGGTGTTTGTATCTTGGTTGGGCCTGAACAAATTATGATGTTAGGAGATGCCCATGTAGATGTGGCAGCAAATTTGATATTGGGAAATCTTGGTTCTAAAATATTCTTGATTTTTGTAATCATATCTGTTTTAGGAACTGTGAATGGATTGACATTAGGAAGTGGTAGAGGATTATATGCGTTAGGTTTGAGTGAAATGATACCTGGTCATAAAAAGCTATCAAAAATATCTACAAAACTAAATACACCAGTTAACGCGATTATTACTTCGTTTATTATTGCTACAATATGGATGGTTGTTCATTATTTGACAACTAAATATAATGTTTTACAAAATTCAGATATATCAGAGATTGATATTGTAACTATGTATTTATTTTATATACTATTATATATACAAGTAATGAAATTGAAGGAACTGGGAAAAATCACTAGTGTAATGCGTGGTTATATTATTCCAAGTTTAGCAATTATTGGGTCATTATCTATATTTTTTGGTGGAATGCAGAATTCAATGTTCTGGTTATACACTATTTTTAGTATTATTATTATTTTAATATCGTATAGTTATGCTAGAAGGCTAAAATAAAAATACCTATTACTAGGTATTTTTATGTGTCTAATATTTCTTGTTTTTTCTGCTCTAATAAAATATTACATTCGTACAAAGATAGTCTTTTATTAACACAATATATTAAAATAGCATCTCTAATATTTTTAGCATATAAAATATTATCTCCATTTAAAGTAAGTGCTCGATTAGTATCCTCTAATGATAGGTGCATGGCTAAACATAAAGCTAATAGTTTGTCACGACTACCGGTTCTTGTAGAATTGAAAATTTGATAAGCATAGGTTCTATCTAAGTGAGAATTCATAATGATTTCACTTTTTTTTAGGTTTAATTCTTCTATTTTAGTTTCAAAGAATACACCAACATTAGGGTATCTCACCTCTTTTTTTAGATCTTCAATATATTCATTTAGTTGTTCAGTTGTAGTACTTTTATTTAAAACACTTAATAATTCATCAGTTTTCTTCATAATTACTCCTATTTTTACATATCTCTTTATTTATGATATAATTTTTTAGATTTGTTTTCAAGATGTATTACATAATAATGGGAGGAAAAAATGAAGATAGAGTGGGTTAATGAGAAATATAAATCTATTGCTGTAATTGATAAGAATTGGCGAATATTAAAGCATCGTAAAACAGGTGTTTTATACTTATTAAAACAATTAAATAGATATGATATTACTTTATTTGAATATTTAAAAGAGAATCCTCATCCTAATATTGTTAGAATTGAAGACTATTATAAAGAAAATGATATTCTTTGGGTTATAGAGGAATACTTGCAGGGACAAACATTAGAATTTTTTTTACAAGAACGTACAACATTAACTGAGGGTGAAGTAATACGAATAATTACTGAAGTATGTCTTGGATTACAGCATTTACATAACCTTCCTATACCTATTATTCATCGGGATATAAAATTAGCAAATATTATGATTGATCAGTATATGCATATAACAATAATTGATTTTGATGTATCCAGATTTTATAAGCAAGAGACAAACATGGATACTACAATACTTGGAACAGAAGGGTATGCGGCGCCTGAACAATTTGGTTTTACACAAACAGATCAAAGAAGTGATATTTATTCTGTTGGAATTGTAATGAATTATTTATTAACAGGATTACATTTGAAAGAGTTTGTATATGAAGGTAGATTAGGAGAAATCATTAAAAAAAGCACTAACTTTGATCCAACCAATCGTTATCATAACATGGAAATGTTTTTAAGTGATTTACATAGAACTAAGACAGTAGAAATAAAGAAAAAAGGAACTTCTACACCATTTTGGGTTTTACCAGGGTTTCGTACTAAAAAGATTCCAAAAATGATAGTTGCTTTATTTGGGTATGTATTATGTTTTAATTCAGTAACCACTTATGTTTCTAAATATACTAATGAGACTATGATAGCTATTGATTATGTTTTACGTACTCTTATATTAATTAGTTTAATAATTTTATACACAGATTATTTAAAAATTCAATCACATTTAGAATTTTTCTCTTCACCTAAAACGCATATGAAAATTATTGGGTATGTATCATATAGTTTTGTTATACTACTTATTTATGCTTGTTTAGCAGTTATTTTATCAAATATATTTGAATAATAATTGTATGCCACCTGCATACCACCTTTAAGCTTAAATTTGACATAATATATTTTGTTAAAAGATAAAAGGGGAGAGGTAAAGATGAAAAAGAAAAGAAGTATGGCTTTATTTATATCTGCAATAATAGGTGTTGCCTATGGATTGTATTTAGTTTCTTATTTTGGAGGAATTATTGGTAATACTAGCAGTGGTGCAGAAGCAGTTGGTGGTGCTTTGGCTACAGCGATGGTAACACCACATATGGTATGTGTTGTTGTTGCTGCTATTTTTAATGTGTTGGCGTGGTTAAACAATACTAGAGGATTTGCTTTAGTAGCAGCTATATTATATTGTGTAGCAGCTGTTTTATTCTTGCTATATGCAATGTTTTTAATTCCATCAATTGTATTGTCATTTATTGGCTTTTCTAGACTGAAGAAAATAAATGCTGAAAACACTGCCGTTACAGTTTAAATAAACATTAAGAAAGCTATAACAAAAAGTATGAGATTACTTTGTTATAGCTTTTTGTATTCATTAGTTTAACCTTTTAACACTTAAATACGCATTGACATTGGATGGTAAAGTAACACCAACACCAATTAAGGCACTAATAGCCAAATCTAATCGTGATCCAGCTGCTAATGATAAGATAACAGTTCCTGATGTTTCCTCTGTCGTGGTAGCTGCTAATGCTTTAGACATTGTTGCTGAAGCAATATTAACACCACCTAGTCGTACTGCTACTGTTAATGTAGTAGCTAATGCGACACTTGCTACTAATCCATAATTTAATTCATATATACCTGCATTGGTAACTGTTAACGTATTTGTTCCAGTAGTTGTATTAAGCAATGACATATTATTACTAAAAGGAATTTGTGACGGGATACCTAATAGTAATGTGATAGTAGAACCAGTAGTGTTATATAAACCACCATAAGCATTAAGTCCATTGGCGGCCCCAGTGGCTCCCGTAGCCCCAGTGACACCTGTTACTCCAGTGGGCCCAGTAGCGCCAGTCGCACCAGTACCACCAGTAGGTCCTGTAATACCATTGGCCCCAGTGGGCCCAGTGTTACCTATTAGTCCAGTACTACCTGTTGCTCCATTTAACCCTGTATTACCTCTTGCTCCAGTCGGTCCAGTGGCACCATTAGCACCAGTACCACCAGTAGGTCCGGTAATACCATTCGCTCCAGTGGGACCAGTATTACCCATTAGTCCAGTACTACCTGTTGCTCCATTAGGACCAGTATCTCCTCTTGGACCAGTCGGCCTAGTTGGTCCAGTTGGACCAGTAGGGCCTGTGATTAATTCGTCCATAATTCACCTCCTCACAATATATGGTATGTAAAGATTTGAAAAGTGTATGTGTTATAACCAAAAAACAGAACAAGTTACTGTTCTGTTTTGTTTAGTATAGATAAAGCATAATCAATATATAAATTACAAGAAGCTAGTAGTGCTTCCTCATCTATGTCAAATAATCCATGATGATGAGCTACGCTAGTGTTTGAATTATTAATATTTTTAGTTCCAACAAAAGCATATACTCCTTTGGCTTTTTGTAAGAAATCAGCATAGTCATCTGCACCTAACATTTTTTGTTGGTTTGTAATAATATTTTCTTTACCAATAATATCCTTTGCAATTGCATAGGCTTCTTTAGCCGCTATTTCATCATTGACAAGAGGGGCAGCAAAATCTTTGAAAGTGATATTTACAGTGGCACCATACATTTGGGCAGTTTGTGTAGCAATAGAAATAACTTTTTGATTTGTAAAATCTCGCATTTCTGGTGTGAAAGTTCTAGTAGTCCCTTCTAAAGTAGCGTGTTCAGCAATAATATTGTATTGTGTACCAGCTTGTAATACACCAATACCCACAATAACAGTGTCATTTGGAGCAGTGTTACGAGAAACAATAGATTGTAAATTATTAACGATTTGCGATGCAATATATAAAGCATCAATACCATCTTGTGGTGTAGATACATGTGCTCCGCGCCCAGTAACTTCAATTTTGAAATAGTCACAACTAGCATTCATTGGACCAGGAGTTAAAGATATTTTACCACTATCGATTGCTGAAGAAACATGAGCTCCAAAAATGCGTTCTACATTTTCCATCAATCCTTTATTAACAAAGATTCTGGCACCCGCACCAATTTCTTCACCAGGTTGAAAGAATAAACGAATTTCGCCACTAAAATCTTCTTCCTTTTCTTTTAGTATTTTAGCAGCAGTGAGAAGGGTAGCAGCATGAGCATCATGTCCACATGCATGACAACATCCAGGATTTTTTGAGGCGTATTCTTCATGTTTTAAGTCATCCATTTGTAAGGCATCGATATCACTACGTAAAGCTACAATTTTTCCAGGTCCCTTTTTTCCTTTAATAATGGCATATATAGCTGTATCACTAATATATTGATAGGGGATGTTATAACGCTCTAATTCTTCAGCTATTTTTTTACATGTTTCATACTCTTTTAAGCTAGGTTCTGGATGCGCATGAAACCAACGACGTAAAGTAATTAAATATTCTTTTTCTTTTAATACATATTCTTTTATTGTCATAATATCACCTTATTTCCAAGCAGGAATGAATGCTCCTTGATAAGACTCTTCCAATGTTTTTTCTACTTCTGTACTTTGGTATGCTTTAACGACTTTTTTGTATATTTCATTATCTTTATCATCACTTCTTGCAACAATAACATTAACTAATTCTGAAATATTTTCATTTGTTTCTACATCCTCAATAAAGATAGAATCTTTAGTAGGATTTAGTCCAGCAGTAAAAGCATTGCCACCATTAATAATAGCTGCAGCACAATCTGGTAATAAACTAGCTAATGTACCAGATTCAGCTTCTAAAATTTCGATTTTCACTTTATATTCTGTAATATCTAATTTAGTAGGGGTAAAACCTTTAGTTGGATCACAAACAATTAATCCCGCTTCTTCTAATAATTTTAAAGCACGTCCGCCATTTGTTGCGTCACTTGGAATAGCGATTGTATCACCGTCTTTAATATCCTCTATTGAAGAGATTTTATCTTTATTGTTGAAGATAGCTAATGGAGCGATAATTGTATCGCCAATACTAACAATATCATATTTATTCTTTTCAATATCATTGTTTAAAAATGCTTTATGTTGAAATGAATTTAAATCAATTTCGCCATCATCAAGAGCACGATTAGGTGTAGTATAGTCAGAGAATTTCTTTAATTCTACACGGATGTTATCTTTTTCTAATAACTCATTAACTGTATCCCATTGATCATTGTATTCTCCAACAACGCCAACATAAACGACAGTTACATCATCGTCTTTACTGTCACTACCACAACCTGTTAAAGATACTGCTAATAATAAACTTAATGCTAAAGTAATAATTTTTTTCATTTTTCTTTCCTCCATTAATGTGTTGTATGCTTAATAATACGATTGCCAATAAATTGAATAATACTGACAATAACTAAAATAATACCAATTGTTAACCATAATAAATCGGTTTGACGCTGTTGATGACCATAGCGAATTGCAAAATCACCAAGACCGCCTGCACCAATGGCACCAGCCATAGCTGTCAATCCAATAAGATTGATAGCAGTGATCATAGTTACACGAGTAATTGTAGGTATACTTTCGCGTAAATATACTCTAATAATAATTTGACTAGGAGACAATCCCATAGCTTGGGAAGCCTCGATTAAACCAGTGTCTACTTCTGCTAAAGCAGTTTCTACTTGTCTAGCGAAGAAGGGGATTGTTCCACATGCTAGTGGGATAATAGAACCTAGAACACCAATAGCTGTTCCGGTAATAGACCTAGATAATGGAATTAGTAATACCATTAAAATAAGAAATGGTATAGAACGAATAATATTAATCAATTTATCTAAGATATTATAAATAAAACGATTTTCTAATATTCCTTTAGGTCTAGTAACAATTAGTGCAATTCCTAATAAAATACCAAAGATAAAAGATAAAATTCCTGAAATAAATAACATCTGTAAAGTTTGAAAAGTGCTATTAATTAATTCATTACTAGCTTTTTCTAAGTTTGGGAAAATATCATTTAACATTTGTTGATCACCTCCACTAAAATATCTTCATTTTTCATATATTTTATTGCTTTTTCAATATTAATTGTATCTCCTTGTACAATAACGACAAGGTTTCCAATTGGCTGATCTTTAATAATTTCAATATTACCAAAAATAATATTTGTTTTAATGTTATATAAATTTGATAACTCATATACTAAGGGTTCTTTTGTGTTGCTAGTTGTATACGTAAGTTTTAATAGTTTTTCGTTATCTTGTAATGCGACAATAGGTGAATTACTATCGACTAATTCGTATACCTTATGAAGACTACTAGTAGATGAAACAAATTCTTTTGCGATACTGCTTTGGGGATTAGAAAAGATAGAAATAACATCACCTAATTCTTTTATCCAACCATCTTCCATTACTGCTACTCGATCGCATATTTCTTTAATAACAGCCATCTCATGAGTAATCAACACAATAGTAATATTTAACTTTCTGTTTACTTCTTTTAATAGTCTTAATATAGATTTTGTGGTTTGCGGATCTAAAGCGCTAGTTGCTTCATCACATAACAAGATTTTAGGATCATTAGCCAAGGCTCTTGCGATTGCTACTCTTTGTTTTTGGCCACCACTTAAGGCAGAAGGGTAAGCATCCTTTCTATCTAATAAGCCAACTAATTCTAATAAATCATTTACTTTCTTATGCTTCTCCTCTTTAGACAAGTTAGTATCTTTTAATGGAAATAGAACATTTTGAGCAACGGTTCTTGATGGCAATAGGTGAAAGTGTTGAAATATCATGCCCATTTTTTTACGATTCTCACGTAAGTCTTTAGTTGATAATTTTACTAAATTTTGCTTATCAACAATAATGTTCCCAGTTGTAGGTGATTCTAGTAGGTTAATACAACGAATTAATGTGGATTTACCAGCACCACTATAACCAATGATTCCAAAAATTTCACCTTCATCAATTGTTAAATCAACATCTTGTAATGCTTTTATATCTCCATGTTTAGTATGAAATGTTTTACTAACATTTTGTAATGTAATCATATAATTCCTCCTTAAAATATAAAAAAACTCATCCTTATACAAAGGACGAGCATAGTTGCACGTGTTACCACCTTAATTCATTATTATCTCACAATAATAACCTCTTTGAGTACTATCATACTCTAGCACGTTAACGGGTGCAGACGTCATAAATTACATATCATCTATGAAACTCCAAGACCATCTTCATATACAACTCATTGAACTTTTTCACCAACCAAGTTCTCTCTACAAATTCCTTGTATACTACTCTTCTTTTCATCGTTGTTGTTATTATATTATCTAAATATATTTTAAATGTCAACAAAAATATAAAAAAATTTTTAATATGATAAATTTATTATACATTAAAAAATTAATTATGATTATTTAGCACTACGATATTGACAGTGCTAATAAGGTGTATTATAATACTTTTAGCACATTTGTTTGAAGAGTGCTAGATTCAGATTGGAGATGTAAATATGGCAGAAAAAAAACAGTTTAAAGCAGAATCAAAAAGGTTATTAGATTTAATGATTAATTCGATTTATACACACAAAGAAATATTTTTACGTGAGTTAATCTCTAATGCAAGTGATGCAACAGATAAATTGTATTATAAAGCATTGACAGAAAATATTTCAGATATTACCAAAGAAAATCTAGCGATTGATATTGCAATTGATAAAGAAAATCGTGTTTTAACAATTCAAGACCATGGTATCGGAATGGATAAAGAAGAATTAGAAACACATTTAGGAACAATCGCAAATAGTGGTTCTTTTGCATTCAAAAATGAAAATGAACATGATGATATTGATATTATTGGTCAATTTGGTGTTGGTTTCTATTCCGCTTTTATGGTCGCAAATAAAGTAGAAGTAATATCTAAAAAATTTGGTGAAGAAACAGGAAATACATGGATTTCTGAAGCTAGTGATGGTTATGAAATATTTGAAACAAACGTAGGTACTAATGGAACTATAATTAAATTATATATTAAAGAAAATGTAGCTGATGAAGATTATGATCAATATCTAAATCAACATCAAATTGAATCTTTAGTCAAGAAATATTCTGATTATGTTCATTACCCTATAAAAATGGATGTTTCTACTTCGGTTCAAAAAGAAGATAGTGAAGAATTTGAAGATGTAATAGAAAATAAAACATTAAATTCAATGGTTCCTTTGTGGAAACGTAACAAAAAAGATATTACTGAAGAAGAATATAATGAATTTTATAAAGATAAATTTAATGACTTTAATGATCCTTTGAAAGTAATTCATACATCTATTGAAGGGGCAGTATCATACGATGCTATTCTATTTATTCCATCTAAAGCCCCAATGGATTATTATTCAAATGATTATGAAAAAGGATTACAATTATATTCACGTGGTGTATTTATCATGGATAAAGCAAGTGATTTAATTCCTGAACATTTTAGATTTGTAAAAGGGCTAGTAGACTCTCAAGATTTATCATTAAATATCTCACGTGAGTTATTACAACATGATCGTCAATTAAAAGTAATTGCTGATAGAATTGAAAAGAAGATCAAATCAGAATTAGAAACTATGCTTAAAAAAGATCGTGAGAATTATGAAAAATTCTTTGAAAGTTTTGGATTACAATTGAAGTTTGGAATTTATAATAGTTATGGTATGTTAAAAGATAAATTACAAGATTTATTACTTTATTATTCAAGTAAAGAAGATAAAATGGTTACTTTAGCTGAATATAAAGAAAATATGCCTGAAGACCAAAAAGAAATTTACTTTGCTAGTGGAGAAAATAAAACAAAGATTGATGCTCTACCTCAAGTAGAATTGGTAAAAGATAAAGGATTTGATATCTTATATTTAACAGACAATGTTGATGAATTCTGTTTCCAAATGTTGCGTGATTATCAAGAAAAACCATTTAAAAATATTGCGCAAGGAGATTTGGATTTAGAAACAGAAGAAGAAAAACAAGAATTAGAAAAGAAAAATGAAGAATACAAAGATGTATTAACATCAATTAAAGATTCTTTAACTGATAAGGTTGTAGATGTAAAAATCTCTTCTCGTTTAAAATCACATCCAGTATGTTTAGTTAGTAGCGAAGGTGTTTCTTTTGAAATGGAAAAAGTATTAAGTGCTATGCCAGAAGGAAATGATGTTAAAGCAGGGAGAATATTGGAAATTAATCCAAATCATCCGATTTTTGAAGCTATTCAAAAAGTATATGAAAAAAATAAAGATAAAATGAAAGATTATGCATCATTGTTATATGATCAAGCATTATTAATCGAAGGGTTTAGTGTTGAAAATCCAATAGAATTTTCAAATCGTATTTGTGATTTGATGATTTCTTTAAATAAATAATAATTGGTTCTCGAAAGAGAACCTTTTTATTTGAGATTGTATTCAATAGTTTCTACAATTATGGTATATTTTATAAAGGTAGAGGTAATTAAGATGAAAAAATATATTGAAATAAAAGGAGCAAACATACATAATTTAAAAAATATAGATATTAAAATACCTAAAAATGAGTTAACAGTAATAACAGGTGTATCAGGAAGTGGCAAATCTAGTTTAGCATTTGATATTTTATATGAAGAGGGAAAAAAGAGATATTTACTATTTTCGGGTTCACAATTTATGGTAGAAACAAAACAGTCATTTGAAGAAATCTCTGGGTTATCTCCAACAGTAGCGGTTGAACAACGTATTATTCGTCAATCAAATCCAAGAAGCACAGTTGGAAGCAGAACTAAAATAGGTAATATGTTCGCTATTTTATTTGCAACATTAGGGCAAAAAAATAGTAAAATAACTCAAGAACCTTTATCTATGGAATTGTTCCTAAAAAACTCACCAAAAGGCATGTGTGCTAAATGTTTAGGAACGGGAAAAATAAAAATCATTGATGAAGATAGTATTTTTAAAGATACTACACAAAACATTGAAGATGTTTGCTTTGGGATAGGAAAAAGAGGGACAACGAAGGCCATGTTAGACAGTTTTTGTAATGCCCATCATTTATCAAAGAATCAAAAATTAAATTCTTTGTCTGAAGAACAACTGTTTTTCTTGAAATATGGAAGTCAGGGGAAATCTTCATTTATTGGTTTTATTCCTTGGATTATGCAAATCATTCAAGGTGGAAAAGGGAATTTAATTAAGTTGTTGAAAGAAGCTGGTTATGTACAAGAAAGAGATTGTTCTAAATGTGAAGGCACAGGCTTAGGAAAGTTAGCACGTGATATTAGAGTTATGGGTAAAACTATATCTGAAATAGAAAAACTTTCAATTCGTGAGTTGCATGAACTATTAAGATACGATGAAGAAGTTTCGGCTACTGCATTAGGTAAAGATATCATTACTAAATTGAAATGTATGGATGATATTGGATTACAGCACGTGTCTCTTTCTAGGCCAATACCTACTTTGTCTGGAGGAGAAATACAACGTCTATTTTTAGCTTCTTATATTATTGCTGATATGGATTCT
>JBKEBJ010000196.1:0-15090 GCA_047973105.1 Coprobacillaceae bacterium
CTACTATAATAGGGAGTTTATTACGTGAATGGATATCAGAAATTAATGATCGTACAGTTTCTTGAAAATCTTTAACACTATATGTTTCATCTGGTTCTTTAATATCTATTAAATGATGTACTACACCATTCATTTCTTCTTTTGTTACTTTAGCAGTTCCAACATCTAATGTTCTATATATTTGCATAGAATCACCACTGATTACTTCCCCATTATAATGTTTAGCTAATTCTACTCCTAATTTAGTTTTCCCAACACCAGTAGGACCAACAATAACTATTATTTTCTCCATCATACTATCCTTTTAAATAATTTTTCAATTTCATATGTTGAATAATAAATAATGGTTGGTCTCCCATGTGGACAAACATAAGGGTTATCGCAACGCATTAAATTATCAATAATATTTTGCATTCCCTCCGTAGAAAGATGCGTGTTTGCTTTTAGCGATGCTTTACAACTTAAAGTAGCGATTGCATGTTCTTGCAGTTTTACAACATCAACCTTTGTTCCTTGTAATATTTGGTCCATCATATTATCTATAAAGATATGTTCATCTATATTTTTCATCCATAATGGTAACTGTTTAATAACATAACCAGTATCACCAAAGTTTTCTAAATTAACTCCTACTTTTTGTAGAGCATCTTTATTTTCTTCAATTATCAAATATTCACTCATTGGATATTCCAGAGTAATAGGTACTAATAAATCTTGCATTGTCAAATCTAATTGACTGTATTTTTCCAAGAAATATTCATAATTAATTCTTTCTTGTGCAGCATGTTGGTCGACTAAATACATTCCTGTATCATCTTCACAAATAATATATGTTCCATGTACTTGACCTTTAACAAAGATTTTTTTCTTCATTAATTTTTCTCTAGGTTCAATCTTTGGCGGTTCTTCTATTACTTGTACATCAGGAATAATATCATCATTCACATTATATGTTTCTTCTTCCTCTTTAACTATTGGGGGTTCCGCTTGTTCTTCAGTATTATTAGTTTCATTGTTAACAGTTTCTTTAACGATTGTATCATTAATTATTGGCGCATCATAATTTAAATCAAATGTTTCCTGCATTAAATCTGGTTTAAATGTATTTCTAGTAGCATCATTATCTACCTGATATGTCAAATTAATATTAGCTAATGCTTCGGCAATTCCATTACTAATTAATTCTTTCAATTTTCCTTCTTTTGAAAAACGAACTTCTAATTTTGAAGGATGTACATTTACATCAACTAAATATGGATCAATTTCAATATTAATAATCGCTATTGGAAAACGCTTATCTGCAAGATAGCGACGATACGCACTGTTGATACAATCAATACTCACTTGATTTCGAACAACTCGATGATTAACCATTGTAATTATATTATTTTTACTAGCTCTAGTGATATCAATTTTAGAAATAAAACCAGCTACACTAAATTCGTCATCATGAAAATTTACAGCAATCATGTTTTTAGCAACTTGTAACCCATACATATTGGAAATAACTTCTAATAAATTACCATTCCCATTTGTTTTATATATTGTTTTATCATTATGTATTAAAATAAATGCAATATGTGGATGAGATAAAGAAAGTCTTTCAATATATGTTTGAATATTAGCAAACTCCGTATTCACTGATTTTACATATTTCAATCTTGCAGGTACGTTTTGGAATAATTTTTCTACCTTAATATTTGTTCCTTTTTTATTATCTGTAGAAGCAGTATCCATATGCTTTCCATATTGATATTTTACAATCGTACCTTGTTTACCAGTGCTAGTTTTTAGACTAAATGTGCTTATAGCTGCAATAGATGGTATTGCTTCTCCTCTAAAGCCAAGGGTTTGGATACAAAACAAATCACTATCGTCTTTTATTTTACTTGTTGCATGGCGCGAAAAACATAATAATGCATCTTCTTTTTCCATTCCATCACCATTATCAACAACTTGAATTAATTGTAAACCACCATCTTCAATAATAACTTCTATTTTAGTTGCATTAGCATCAATACTATTTTCTACTAATTCTTTAACTACACTGGCCGGTCTTTCAACCACTTCCCCAGCAGCAATTTTATTTGATAATATTTCATCTAATTGTTTTATTTTTTGCACATGTCTCACCTACTTTTTAATTAGTTTTTTTAGTTCGATTAATGTTGATAGCGCATCAATGGGCGACAACGCCATGGGATCAATAGTATTTAGATATTTTTCTGCTTCACTTTCTTGAATAATAACCTCTGTTTTCAATTCATCATTACTTAAATGATGTTCAATATTATTTTCTTCTAAAGCAACCAACAGAGTATTAGCACGATGGATAACTTCTTCTGGTAATTTTGCAAGTTTAGCAACATTAATTCCATATGATTTATTCGATTTTCCTGGTTTTATTTGATATAAGAAAATTAGTTCATCATTCTCTATTGAAGCACTAGCATGTACATTTTTAATTCCAATTCCTTTTTCCTCTAAAAATGTTAATTCATGATAATGCGTTGAAAAGAGTGTAATACATTTTATTTTCGCTGCAATATACTCAAACATTGCTTGCGCTATAGCCCTACCATCAAAGGTTGCAGTTCCTCTGCGACTCTCGTCAAAGATGACTAATGACCTTTCTGTAGCATAACGCAACGCATTATTTGCTTCTAACATTTCCACCATGAAAGTAGATTGCCCAGAAATCAAGTCATCGCTTGCCCCAATACGAGTAAAGATTTGATCAAAGATAAATAAATCTGCTTCATCACAAGGAACAAAACATCCAATTTGAGCCATTAATACAACAAATGCGATTTGTCTCATATAAGTGGATTTACCACCCATATTTGGACCTGTTAACAATAGTACTGGTCTTTCACCATCGACCTCCACATCATTACTAACATATTTACCACCTGCCATAACTTTTTCAATAACACCATGACGACCATTTTTTATATGTAAACGTTTTTCATTGTTAAACACTGGACGTACATAACTATTTTCACTACTAATCATCGCTAATGCTTGATATACATCCACTTGCGCAATAACTTTAGCAATGTCTTGAATAATATGCACATCTTTTTTTATGTAATTTCGCAATTCTGTAAATAATGCATATTCAAGTTTAACTATTTTATCTTGTGCACTTAAAATCTTTGATTCCATCTCTTTTAATTCTGGAGTTACAAATCTTTCGGCATTAGATAAACTTTGTTTTCTTGTATACTGAAACTCATCTTTAACAAACGATAACTGTCCTTTTGTAACTTCAATAAAATATCCAAACACACGATTATAACCTACTTTTAGATTTTTAATTCCTGTACGTTCACGCTCTTCTAATTCAAAGTTAGCTAACCATTGTTTACCATGATCACGGATATAACGTAACTCATCAAGTTCCTCATTGAAACCATCTTTGATAATTCCGCCCTCTTTAATTGTTAAAGGTGGATTATCTTCAATTGCTTGATCAATTGTATTTGTAATATGACTTATATCAACAATTCGATTTGCAAGTTCTTCAATTAATGGTTCATCTAAAGAATGAAGTTGTTCCTTTAATTCAGGTAATACTTTTAAAGAACTAGCAATCCATTTCATATCCCTAGCATTAATATTCCCAAAAGCAATTCGTGAAGATAATCTTTCTAAATCATATATTTCTTTTAGTATTTCTTTAATGCTTTCTCTTTGAATAAATTGATTAGTAAATATTTCTACAATATCTAAACGCTTTTCTATTTCTTCTTGTTTAATTAGTGGTCTTTCTATCCATTGTTTCAACAATCTAGAGCCCATCGCAGATTTAGTTTGATCTAATAGCCAAAATAAACTTCCATACTTTTCTTGATTACGAATATTCGTTGTCAATTCTAAGGATTTCTTAGTATACAAATCCATAGTAATATATTCGTCATTATGAATTTCTTCAATTGTTTGTAAATGCTCTAGTTCACGTTTTTGTGTTTCCAATAAATAATTTAATAATAAACTGGCTGTTTTTATTTGTTTTAAATCCGTAATCTTTTCAAATATACGTGTGTATTTTTCATTAAAAGACTCATTATCAAATATAGAAACTAATATAGAATCAAATTCTCTTTTTTGTGATGATAAAGAGACTATTTCTTTAACATCCATAGTTTCTAATTGATTCATTAAAACATTTTCTTTCTTCTCAATATTAACTACTTTAAATTCTCCAGTAGATAAATCACAAAAAGCTAACGTATATTGAAAATCAAATTCCATTACACTAGCAATATAGTTATTTCTATTATTTGTTAGACTTTCATCAAATATAGTTCCTGGTGTAATAACTTGAACCACACCACGTTCAACAATACCCTTTTTCCCTGGTTCTGTTAACTGTTCAGCAATCGCAACACGATAACCTTTATCAACTAGACGTTGAATATATGTAGTAGCAGAATGAAATGGAACACCGCACATTGGTACTCTTTCTGGAACTCCTGCATTTTTTCCTGTCAACGCAATTTCTATTTCCTTAGATACTAAAATAGCATCGTCAAAAAACATTTCATAAAAATCTCCTAAACGAAACATTAGAATTGCATCTTTATTTTCTTCCTTAATTGATAAGTACTGCATCATCATCGGACTGTACTTAGGTTTCATAAACTACCCCCTATTCTCCAAAATACCAAATAATTATAACATAAAAAGGCATAAAATGCCTTTTCTATGTTATAAAGTTCTCATTTATTTCAAATTCTTCAAAGGAGTCCCATACATCATCATTGTCATCTTTTGTTTCGACACGAATACAAGTGTCTCCAATAATTCGTATTGCTACTTCTTTTTCTAATTCAACTTGAACTTCTAGACCATCTGTTTCTACTTTTATACACTTTGGAAGCGTATCACTTATTGCTTCAATTTCATCCATACCAGTAAAATCACGTTCTTCACTTTTACTTACATCCATAGCTTCAACATATGAAATTTGTGTCTTATAAATATTACTATTATTTCCACTGTCAAAACTATACCAAATATGCACATAATATGCTCCACTTACTTCTGGTTGTCCATCATTGAAATATGCTTGGAATTCATGGTTTGTAATCCAACAACCTAATACTTTAGTTAAATCTGCAATTTCAAAAGTATAATTATTTCTTGATTTTTTCTTACCTTTTGAAATAATTGCTTTTGTAATAATTTCTCTAATATTATTAGCCATCTTGTCACCTCTTAATACTATATGATAAATGTCCTAAAATAGTCACTATTTTTGTAAGATTTTATGAACTTTGTTATGTTATACTGTATAAAAAGGAGGAATTACTATTGAAATATCAAATTCGTAAATTATTACCTAATGAATATCCAATACTCGAAGAATTTCTATATAGCGCAATTTTTCAAAAAGATGAAAATAATCTTATACCAAAAGAAATCATTTACACAGAACCAACATTACAAATATTTTATAAGGATTTTGGAATGAAAAATGATTTTTGTTTAGTCGTTGAATATGAAAAAGAAATTATTGGTGCTGCATGGGTACGTCTTTTAAATGGTGTTCCTAAAGGATTTGGTAATATTGATGATACGACTCCTGAATTAGCTATATCAATAAATCCAAACTTTCGTAGTAAGGGCATTGGCAAAGTATTACTAAAAGAACTATTAGTTTCTTTAAAAGAAAATAACTATACTCAAATCTCTTTAGCAGTTCAAAAAGAAAACTATGCATTAAAATTATATCAGGAAGTTGGTTTTAAAATTATTAAAGAAGTAGATGAAGAATATATTATGTTATGTCTTCTTTAATACAGAAAGGAAATATATGAAAAAACTACATACAACCCGACTTATTATTCGTCCATTCACGACAGAAGATATCTACGATTTCTATGAATATGCTAAACAAGAAAATGTAGGTATTCATGCTGGATGGCCTGCTCACGATAATATCGAAATTTCAAAAGAAATTCTTCAAACTTTTATTGATGGTGAAGAAGCATTTGCAATTGAGTATATAGAAAATAAAAAGGTAATCGGCTCTATTGGCTTGCACATCCAAAAAGAACGTGCAGTTGATTGTCGGAATCTTGGCTATGTCTTACATCCAAATTATTGGGGAAAAGGATTAGCAACTGAAGCTACGCTAGCAATGCTTCAGTATGCTTTTAATGAAATGCATCTAGAAATGGTGATTGCTAATCATTTCCCTTATAATATTCAGTCAAAACGTGTATTAGAGAAATGTGGATTTATCTATGAAGGTTGCTTACGAAAAAAATACAAATTATTTAATGGACAAATATTTGATGCTTATTCATATTCTATAACTAAAGAAGAATGGGAGAATTATAATATATAATAAAAAAACAGGCATTGCCTGTTTTAATTTTTATGCGGTGTTGTTGAAGTTGAATCTTTTAATACAACATCATGGGCTCCACCTTCTACAATACTAGTAGAAGAGACCAATGTGATTTTCGCTTTTTCTTGTAATTCTGGAATTGTTAGAGCTCCACAGTTACACATTGTAGATTTAATCTTACTTAATGTTAAAGCTACATTATCTTTTAAGCTACCTGCATAAGGAACGTAAGAGTCCACACCTTCTTCAAATGAAAGTTTCGAGTCACCACCCATATCATAACGTTGCCAATTACGAGCACGAGCACTACCTTCACCCCAATACTCTTTCATATATTGTCCGTTAATACTTACTTTATTGGTTGGTGATTCATCAAATCTAGAGAAATAACGACCTAACATAATGAAATCTGACCCCATAGCTAATGCTAAAGTCATATGATAATCATGCACGATTCCACCATCACTACAAATAGGAATATATACACCAGTTTCTTTATAATAAGCATCTCTAGCTTTTGCAACCTCAATCGTAGCAGTAGCTTGACCACGCCCAATTCCTTTTTGTTCACGAGTAATACAGATAGAACCTCCACCAATTCCAATTTTAATGAAATCAGCACCTGCATCTGCTAAGAAACGGAAACCTTCTGTATCTACAACGTTTCCAGCCCCAACTTTAACACTATCACCATAGTGTTCACGAATCCAAGCAATTGTGATTTTTTGCCACTCACTAAACCCTTCACTTGAGTCAATACATAAAACATCTACTCCCGCTTCTACTAATGCTGGAACACGTTCTGCATAGTCTCTTGTATTAATTCCTGCACCTACTACATATCGTTTAGAATCATCTAATAGTTCATTAGGATTAGATTTTCTTGCTTCATAATCTTTTCTAAATACAAAATATTTTAAGTTTTGATTATCGTCTATAATTGGTAAAGCGTTTAATTTATTATCCCAAATAATATCATTAGCTTCTTTTAAAGACGTATCTGCTTTCCTACAAACCAATTTATCAAATGGTGTCATAAAATCAATAACTTTACTATCCATTTCCATTCGTGAAATACGATAATCTCTACCAGTAACAATCCCCAATAGTTTTCCATTAGCTGTTCCATCTTCTGTTACAGCCATAGTTGAATGTCCCATTTCTGCTTTTAAATTAATTACATCTTGTAATGTGCTATTAGCACTTAGATTTGAGTCTGATGTAACAAATCCTGCTTTATATGTTTTTGCACGTCTTACCATTTCAGCTTGTGCTTCTATCGTTTGTGATCCATAAATAAATGATACGCCACCTTCTCTAGCTAATGCAACGGCCATACGATCATCTGAAACTGCTTGCATTACTGCTGATACTAATGGTGTATGTAAAGAAATTGCTGCTTCTTCCCCTTTTTTATATTTTACTAAAGGTGTTTTTAAGCTCACATTGCTTGTTTGACATTCTGCTGAAGAATATCCAGGCACTAATAAATATTCATTAAATGTACGTGATGGTTCATCAAAAAAATATGCCATATCTGCTCTCCTTTTATCCTTGTTTTTCGAATATATTGGATAATATTATAAATATGATTTCTTATTTAGTCAAGTCTTGATTTGATAATTCTCCATTTATTCTAGTATTTATATGTTGTAATAGCATATCCACCTCTTGTTGCAAGTATAAATAATTTACAACTATTGGATGTGTTTCAAAATTATTCTTTATTTTTTTGTACTCTTTTATAGTAGTAACAACATCTTCATCTTGGTCGGCTTTCTGCCTAACAATTTTCTTTTGTAACTCTTTAATCCTATTTTCTAAAATTTTTAATTCTTCATTACTTTTAATTATTTCTTCATATTTTTGATATTCTTGCACAACTTCTAGTTCTAACAATTTCCGATTCAATTCTTCTGCTTTTATCTTTATTTTATCCAATGGCTTCACCTTTTAATGCCCAAGTCTTAACCTCAGTAATCTTGACCTTAATAATCTTTCCAATATCTTCTGGATTACCTTTAAAATTTACTAGTTTTTGATGTTTTGTGTATCCTGTTAACATAGTATCATCTTTTTTAGATGCTCCTTCCACTAAAACCTCAACTTCTTTATTTAAGAAACGTTGATTTTTTCGTAAAGCATTTTCATTAACAATCTCATTTAAATCATATAGACGTTGATTTTTTTCTTCACTAGATACATTATCTTTCATTTTAGCAGCTGGTGTTCCAGCACGTGGAGAATATACAAATGTATAAGCTAAATCATATTCACATTCTTTATATAAAGATATAGTATCTAAGTATTGTTCATGTGTTTCATTTGGGAACCCAACAATAACATCGGTTGTTACAGTACAATCTGGAATATGTTTCTTTATTTTATGAAATAAATCCAAATATTTTTCACGTGTGTATCGTCTACCCATAAGTTTTAATACTTGATTATTGCCCGATTGCACAGGCAAATGAATTGCTGGCATAATATTATCATAAGTTGCAATAATACGAATCATTTCTTCACTAAAATCCCAAGGATGGCTAGTAGTGAAACGAATTCTAGGTATATTTGTTTTCGCCACATCTTCTAACAAGTTCGCAAAGCTATAAGTTGTATCGATATCTTTACCATAGCTATTAACATTTTGTCCTAGCAATGTAATTTCTTGATAACCAGTTTTTACTAACTCTTCAACTTCTTGAATAATGTCTTCTTTATTTCTTGAACGTTCCTTTCCACGAGTATATGGAACAATACAATATGTACAGAATTTATCACATCCATACATAATATTCACCCATGCTTTAAATGGATTAGCTCTATTTACAGGAACATTTTCAATAACGTCTCCTTCTTTAGACCAAACCTCTATAATTCTTTCTATAGCAAAATTTGCTTCTTTTAATAAAGCTGGTAATTGATGAATATTATGCGTACCAAATATCAAATCTAACTGCGGATGTTTCTCAAGAATACGATTAATTACTACTTCTTCTAGCTCCATACAGCCACACATTCCAAAGATGAGATCCGGATTCGTTTTCTTTAAATTTTTCACATATCCAACTTTACCAAATACTTTTTCTTCAGCATTTTCTCGAATTGCACACGTATTTAATAAAATAATATCTGCATCTTTGATATCTTTAGATTCTTGATAACTCATCATCTCTAAAATACCACTCAACGTTTCTGTATCACGTTCATTTGCCTGACATCCATAAGTATGAATAAAATATTTTTTATTTTTTCCTATTCCTATCATTTCATCTGGAATATAAAAAGCATCATTATAACGCTTCACTTCTTCTTTAGTTCTTTTTTTAGCATCATGTAATGATGGCTTTTTAAAATATTCACTATAATCTTTCATTATTAATCACTCACTTTTCTTACCCTATTATATACAATATATAATAATTAATCTATAAAAAAATAAGGACATTGTCCTTATTAATAAGCTCCTTCAGGTGCAATTGAGAAATATAATACTTTTCCTTCATCAGTACCTTTGAAAATTGATTTACAATGATCTGCAGCTGCTTGAGGTTCTAAGTCTGTTTCACAGTTCATTGTTGCTTTAATTCCTTGTACTTTATCTAAAGTAACTTTCACCTTATCATCTTCGTATCCATCGAAGAAATCTGTCAATTTTTTTATTTGACCTGTACTCATCATTAATTTTACCATAATTCTGCCTCCTATATCTATATTAAAATCTATAATTATACTCCAAATCAACTTAGAAAGAAATAGTTTCTTTATAATTATTTCAATTCAATAACAAGACGTAAAGCAGTAATTTCTTTTTCTTCAATAAGTAAGTCATGAAAAGAAGGTATACATACTAATTCTTTTCCTGTAGGAATAATATAACCTCTAGCAATAGCTATAGCTTTCATTGCTTGATTTAATGCTGCAGCTCCAATTACTTGAATCTGTATTTTATCATGTTCCCTTATCATGCTTGCAATTGCCCCTGCAACACTATTAGGGACTGATTTAGATGATACTTTTATTGTTTCCATATATTCTTCCTCCTATGTTTCAAGTATATGTAAAAAATAACAGAATATGAAAAAAAGACATCTATAAGATGTCTAAAAAGGATGATCCTGGTTAATCAAGATTCGTTCAATCTTTATTGGTTTACAATTATCATCAAAAGTTAATACTACTGCTGATAATTGCCCGCTGCTTTCCGCAACCTTAAATGGACTACTAAATCCTTTCATTCTTGTAACGATACTATCTAAATCACAACCAATAGCTGACATATAAGGTCCTGTCATGCCCACATCAGAAATAAACGCTAATTTACCATCAATAATTTTTTCATCCGCAGTTTGAACATGTGTATGTGTTCCTAAAACAGCACTAGCTTTATCTTTAACATAATATGCAAAAGCTATTTTTTCAGAAGTAGCTTCACCATGATAATCAATAATATGTATATCACTTTCTTGTTCTAAATACGTATCTATCATTTCCAAAGGATTTGTTGTTCGATTATCCATAAAAGCTAATCCTAAAACATCCGTAATTCGAATTTTATATCCTTTTACTTCAAAAACTCTTGAACCAACTCATTGTAAGAATTTAGGTTGATTCATCGGAACAACCAAACGTTCAGCGTCATCAATATAATCAAATATTTCTTTTTTATCAAATGTATGATTTCCCATCGTCATTGCATCAACACCTTGAAAGGTAAAGAAGTCATAATGTTTCTTAATTAATCCTTTTCCATGTGTTGCATTTTCCACATTCGCAATAACAAAATCAATTTCGTGTTTTTGTTTGATTCGATATAAGTAATCTTCTACCATGTCGCGTCCAATTGATGACATAACATCACCAATAAATAATATTTTCATTTTCAATCTCCTTATCTTTAAAAAAAAGATAGGTCACCCTATCTTATTTTGCGATTTCACTAGCACGTAATTCACGAATAACAGTAACCTTAATATGACCAGGGTATGTTAATTCTTCTTCAATCTTTTGTTTAATATCACGAGCTATTTTATGACTAGTTATGTCATCAACTTTATCAGGTTTAACAACAATACGTACTTCTCTACCCGCTTGAATAGCAAATACTCTTTCCACTCCATCAAAGCTTTTAACCATTTCCTCTAGCTTTTCAAGTCTTTGAATATAGTTTTCAATAGTTTCACTTCTACTTCCAGGTCTAGCAGCTGATAAAGTATCTGCTGCTGCAACTAATACAGATATAACACTAGTTGCTGGTACATCACCATGATGTGATTCAATCGCGTTAATAACCACTGGATGTTCTCCATGTTTCTTAGCAAATTTCGCCCCTAATTCAACATGGCTTCCTTCCATTTCATGGTCTACAGCCTTACCTAAATCATGTAGCAATCCTGCTCTACGAGCCAACTGTTGATTTAATCCTAATTCTGCAGCCATAATTCCTGATAAATGTGCAACTTCTAACGAGTGTTGCAATGCATTTTGTCCATAACTTGTACGATACTTCATTTTACCTAGCATCATTACAATATCTTTGTCTACACGAGATAATCCTAATTCAAAAATAGCATCTTCTCCTGTTTTACGAATTACTTCGTTTAATTCTTTTTTCGTTTTTTGAACTACTTCTTCAATACGCCCAGGTTGAATACGACCATCTCGAATTAATGTTTCTAAAGATAATCTTGCGATTTCTCTACGAATTGGATCAAAACATGAAATTGTAATAGCTTCAGGTGTATCATCAATAATTAAATCAACACCTGTTGATTGTTCAATCGTTTTTATATTACGACCTTCACGTCCTATGATTCTTCCTTTCATTTCTTCGTTAGGAAGTGCTACAACACTTACTGTTCTTTCCGTAGTTTCTTCTTGTGCATATCGATTTATTGCAGCTGCAATAATATCTCTTGCAATTGTAGAAGCTTTAGAACGTGCTTCCTCTTCTTGGTCTTTGATATAAGCGGTCATTTCCGAAATTGTTTGTTGTTCCACTTGTTTAAATAATTCATCTTTTGCTTCATTCGCTGACATTGCTGCAATTTTTTCTAATTCTACAATCTTTGCATCAATTCTCTCTTTTAAATCTTTTTCTAACTTACCTAGATCTGCTTCTTTTGCGTCTAATTGTATTACCTTCTGTGACAAAACATCTTCTTTTCCTTGTACTGCAATATCTCTTCGATCAATGCTTTGTTCACGTTGCAATAGTTTATTTTCGAACTCCGTTACCTCTTGTTTCTGTAACTTCACTTCTTTTTCTGCTTCCAACTTCAATTCATAGGCTTGAGTTTTAGCATCTAAAATCGATTCTTTAACTATACTATCTGCTTTTGCAGTAGCATCTTCAATGATTTTAGTAGCGCTTACGTTAGCTTTTGAAATCCCCAATTTCATAATAATATAATATAAGAAATATCCAATAGCTACAGCTAGAACATAGGTAAAAATAGTCATGGCATTGAAATTATCAAACATTTGTTGCCCTCCATTTTTTCTATGTATTAAAATTTTACTGAATCTTTGTGCATAATATGTAATATTCACACAAACATATTGTATATTATTTTACTACTTTAATCAATGAAAACATCTGGATAATACGAAAATCAAATATCATTATTTGTCATATATTAAAATATATATTATAAAAAACAATCCTGAATTAGGATTGTTTTATTCTGGTGTATGTAATAATGCCTTTTTAACAACTTCTGTGATTTCTTCCATAACTTCCGGATTTGATTCTAAATATTTTTTAGCATTTTCACGTCCTTGACCAATTTTTTCACCTTTATAAGCGTACCAAGCACCTGATTTTTCAATAATATCTTCTTCTGCAGCTAAATCTAATAATTCTCCTGTTCTAGAGATTCCTTTACCATAAACGATATCTACTTGTGTTGATTTAAATGGTGGAGCAACTTTATTTTTAACAACTTTAATATTAGCCTTGTTTCCTACAACTTCTGTTCCATTTTTAATTGCCTCAGAACGACGAATTTCAACACGAACTGAAGAATAGAATTTTAATGCTCTACCTCCTGTTGTTGTTTCAGGATTACCAAACATGACTCCAATTTTTTCACGTAATTGGTTAATGAAAATAATTGTACAAGTTGTTTTATTCATTACTCCAGAAAGTTTACGCAAAGCTTTCGACATCAAACGAGCTTGTAACCCCATTTGTTGATCACCCATTTCTCCATCTAACTCTACTTGTGGAACTAATGCGGCAACAGAATCGACTACTACTAAATCAATTGCTCCTGAACGTACTAATGTCTCAGCAATTTCTAGTCCTTGTTCTCCAGAGTCCGGTTGTGACAATATTAATTCATCTACATTAACACCCAAATTTTGCGCATAAATCGGATCGATAGCATGTTCAGCATCAATAAATGCTGCACGACCACCTTGTTTTTGAATTTCTGCAATTGCATGTAATGTTAATGTTGTTTTACCACTCGATTCAGGACCATATATTTCAATGATTCTTCCTTTTGGATATCCACCTATACCTAATGCCATATCTAATGTTAATGAACCAGAAGGGATAACATCAATATTAACTGCTGATCTCTCCCCTAATTTCATAACAGATCCCTTACCAAATTGTTTTTCAATTTGTTTAATTGCATCATCCAATGCTTGTTGTTTCTTTTCTTCTTCTTTACCTTTTGTTTCTGCCACTGTATTTTCCTCCTACTTTATATACTACCATAATTAATTATTTACTTGTAATAAATGCATTTTTAGTTTCTTTACTGCAAATTCTAATGCTTGTTCTTGAATTTCTTTACGACTTCCGTCAAGTTGTAATTCATACACACGAACTTTATCATCCATTATAATTCCAATATATACACATCCTACTGCCTTGCCTTCCATAGAAGAAGGTCCTGCATTTCCAGTAAATGAAACACATATATCTGTATCAATAATTTGTTTTCCATGAATACACATTAAAGATGCCACTTCTTTTGAAACAACTCCATGTTGTTCTATGACATCTTTTGAAATGTTTAGTAGTCTCTCTTTTGTCTCATTTTGATACGTAACAAGAGAGCCTTTATATATTTTAGACACATCTGGAATTTCACCTAGTAACGATGCAAATTTTCCAACAGTAAAACTCTCTACACTACTAATACTTTTATTAGTTTTGATTAATAGTTTAACTAACTCTTCCATTACATTGACTCCGTTAATATTTTCTTATTTTTTATAAAATAATCTGTTCCACTAACAACTGAAATAATAGCAGCTGCCCATATAGCAATTTGATCTATTGGAATTCCAAAATAAGAAAATGGAAAATTACACAACAGTAACATAACTACTGCTACCATTTGTGTAACTGTTTTTAATTTTCCTAATGGACTTGCGGCAATGACAACTTGTTTATTAGCAGCAACTAAACGAATAGCATCAACAATTGTATCTCTACCAATCATTATGATTGGTATAATAATAGAAATTGTTTGATCACTAGCAAGTAATAATAATATTGTATTCACCAATAACTTATCAGCAATTGGATCTGCAAACTTTCCAAAAGTAGTAATCATCTTTTCTTTTCGTGCAATTCTCCCATCAAAATAATCAGTAATTGATGCAATTGCAAAAATCAATAATACTACAATGTTTGTCAAAGAAATATCTGTATTTAAAACATGATAAACTGGTATCTCTATATTTAACATATCATAAGGAAACATGTA
>JBKEBJ010000255.1:0-2272 GCA_047973105.1 Coprobacillaceae bacterium
CAGGTGGAATTGGGAAGGCATTGGCTAGAAGTTTTACAGGTGGAGAATCAGTATTTATGACAACAGCAGTTGCGCATAAAGATGATAGTGTGATAGCGATTGCTCCTCAGGCACTGGGAACAATAACAAGTATTGATATAGATTCTAATAACTATTGGTATTTAAAAGATGGTGTTTTCTTGGCATCAGATGCTACTGTTGAGCTTAAATCTAAGATGCAAAAAAACTTATCTGGAGCGCTGTTTGGTGGGACTGGTGGGTTATTTGTATTATCAGCTCATGGACATGGAGAAGTGTTATTAGAAACAATTGGATCATTAAAAGTGGTGGATTTAAACGATGATGAATTAACAATTGATACTGACCATGTGGTTGCATGGCAAGAAAGCTTAAATTATGATATTGAAGTAGCAAGTGGAGTGTTTGGTTTTAAATCAGGAGAAGGATTAGTAACTAGATTTTCAGGAACAGGAAAAGTTTTGGTGCAATCGAGAAATTTAAAAGCTTTAGCTTCAAAGATATCTAAATATATTGTAACTGCTAAATAAAACATTATAAAAGTAATAAAGAATTTTGTTTTTGATACATAAAACGATATTTGTATGAATGATGGTTTGAAATACTTTCGTTTTGTTAAACAGATGTAGTATATACAAATGATAAGTAATATAATATGAGAAATTAAGCAAAATAGCTAGAAATAATTTTTAGGATTATGAACTTTCATAAAGAAAACAGTGATTAATTCTTTTGATAGTTGTGGATAACGTGTGAATTTGGTATAATAGTAGAGGTTATTAATAAAATAAATATAAGGAGAGATATGCAAGAAAATATCATAATGGTATGTACTGATTGTAAAATGGAAAATTATATTTCTAAAAAAGACAAAAGAAAACATCCAGATAGATTAGAATTAAAAAAATACTGTCCAAAATGTAATAAAGCGACAGTTCATAGAGAAAAGAAAAAATAAGACTAGTATATAATACTAGTTTTTTTGTACATAAAGGGGAAATTATGAGTAAAAATGAAAACGCTAAAGCGATGGATGAAGAATTTATATCATACGTGGTAGCTTCAGCTGATATGAAATTAGGAATATTATCATACAGCACAACAAGATATATAATGAGAGCGGTACTTGCAGGAGTAATAATTATCTTTGGATACCTAATATATGTAGCGGCAATTGCTAACTTTGTAGATGATCCAGCTGGAAAACTTTTCGGATCAGTATTTTTTAGCCTGTGTTTATTAACAATATATTACACAAAATCAGAACTGTTGACATCAAATATGATGATGACAACTGTAGCGAGATATTTTGGAAGAATTACAACAAAAGATATGCTCAAAGTATTAGCACTGTGTTTATTTGGAAACTTTTTAGGTGGATTAATAGTTGGATTTTTAATAGGAATGTCGGATATTATAACTCCGGAAATGGCAGCAACACTTTCGGAAACGCTACATCATAAATTAGTATACTTTTCACAAGAGGCAGCAGTAGCAGATCTATTTATTAAAGCAATCTTTTGTAACTTCTTTATTAATTTAGCAATGCTTATGGTTTATTCAGGAGCTGTTAAATCTGATTTTGGAAAAGCAATAGTGATCTTTTTCGGTGTGTTTATATTCATGTATTTAGGTCTTGAACACTCGGTTGCTAATACAGTATTTTTCACAACTGCAGTTTTTTATAACTTATTCCACCCGAATATGTTAACCACAGATGTTAATATGCTACTAATGATTTGTCAGGTGGCGATTGTTCTTGTAGGTAACTTTATCGGTGGTGGAATATTTATCGGAGCGTACTTTTCATTTATGAATAAAGACGCAAAACTTCAGTAAATGTGATATAATAAACGAGTAAGATTAGCGGTTTAATAGTTCTTTATTATAATATTTAAGCACTGAGTAGATAAGTAGACTGTGCTGATAGTTGAAATTTTAATTAAATATTATATTATTGATAAATAAACACTTACAAATAAAATATAAAAGGAGAAAACAATGTCTAGATATACAGGACCAAGTTGGAAAAAAGCTAGAAGATTAGGATTTTCAATTTCTGAAACAGGTAAAGAATTAAACAAGAGACCATATGCTCCAGGGCAACATGGACAAGGAAGAAAAAAAATCAGTGAATATGGATTACAATTACATGAAAAACAAAAAGTAAGATTTATGTATGGATTGACTGAGAAACAATTGAGAAGAGTATTTGATAAAGCAGGTAAAATGAAGGGTGTTCACGGGACAAACT
>JBKEBJ010000269.1:0-5323 GCA_047973105.1 Coprobacillaceae bacterium
TTTCGTTGTAATAAACAAACCTTCTCTTGGTACCTTAGTTTTCTTAATTACATTACCAACTGCCACTTCATTTCCATAAGATTGTGCTGTATCAATTAAGCGATATCCTACACCTATTGCATCTAAAATTACTTTTTCGCACTCTTCTTGATCTTTTATTTGAAATACTCCAAATCCTGCTTTTGGCATTTTCACACCATTATTCAAGGTTACATATTCCATTTCTTATTTCCTCCTTATTTGTTTCAATGTCTCTCATCATTTTCTTCATTAATAATTGATTCTTGTATAAGATAATGAAGCCAATTTAATTTCTCCTTTATTATCATCATATACTTCCGTTACAACAAATGGATTCACCACTTCATTTCCAGCAACAACTGCGGTTAGTTTCAATTTTGTTAATACAACAAATATAGTGTTCATTTGTTTTACAGTTACTTCTTCAAAATCGATATGTTTATAAACAATCTATCTCTCCTTAACTACATCTAATTCTTCATCACTAGTAAACGTAGCTCCCATATGCACAAACACTGTCTCTTCATGTGTATATTTTTTTAATACATCTATATTTTTATCCTGCATTGCTTTCCATAATTGCTTTGATATTGTTATAATTTTATCCATGTTTCTTCCTCCTGAAATTATTCGTGTATTTTCAATCCCATTATTCTTGTTTCCGTTGCTTTATCTTCAATATTATGTGTACCTTTTCCTGTATCCATTGCTTGAATAGTATTCATTTCCTCTTCCGTCAATGTAAAATCAAAGATATCTATATTTCCTTTAATTCTTTTATCATTCACTGATTTTGGTAATGAAACTATCACTTCTTGATAATGCCATCTTAAAATAATTTGACCTACATTTTTATGATATTTATTCGCCAATGATACTAAATATTTATTTTCTAATAACTCCTTATTTCCATGTCCTAATGGATACCATGCTTCTAATCTAATTCCATATGTATCCATAACTTTTCTTAATTCTTTTTGTTGAAATAAGGGATTACATTCTACTTGATTAACTGCTGGAATAATTTTACAGTTTTTAATAAACGTATTGAAAATATTCAAAGTTTGATTACTGATTCCAATCGATTTTATTTTTCCTTCTTCTACTGCTTCTTCTAATGCCTTCCAGGCTCCAGTTATATCACCATATGGTTGATGTAACAAATATAGATCA
The DNA here is from genome assembly GCA_047973105.1 of Coprobacillaceae bacterium. Classification (GTDB taxonomy): domain Bacteria; phylum Bacillota_I; class Bacilli_A; order Erysipelotrichales; family Coprobacillaceae; genus CAKVJS01. The sequence continues at coordinate 1,195 of JBKEBJ010000269.1, forward strand.
ATATATTCACATCCTAATTGTTGTAATGAATTTTCAATCCCTACTTTAGCGTTTTCATAACCATAGTCTTGAACCCATAATTTTGATGTTATATAAATCTCTGAACGATTGATTCCACTATCTTTAACAGCTTTACCGACATCACTTTCATTCATATAAGCTGCAGCTGTATCAATATGGCGATACCCTGCTTTTAATGCTTTTAGTGTTGCTTCATAAGTTGGTCCATCATTTGGAACTAAGAATACTCCAAATCCTACTGCTGGTATTAATTCTTGATTATTTAATGTAAATTTTTCCATGTTTTTTTCTCCTTTATTCATGTATTTTATATTGATTTAACCACTTTGCGGTTGTATAACTTTGATGATTAATAATCTCACTATATCCAAGATCTAATGTAATAATTTTTTTCATATCTTCTTCATCTAATTTGAAATCCCATATCTCTATATTTTCTTTCATTCTTTCTTTAGAAACTGTTTTAGGAATTGCGATTACATTATTTTGAATATGCCACCTTAAGATGATTTGTGCTACTGTCTTATTATGTTTTATTGATAGTTCTTTTAAAACAGGAAGATTAAAGATATCTCTTTGTGCTTCATTAAGTGGACCCCAAGCTTGCATTTGACATGCATAACATTTTAGTACTTTTCCTAATTCCTTTTGTTGAAAGAGGGGATGATATTCTACTTGATTAATCATTGGTTTAATTGTACTATTCATCCATAAATCAACGAAACGTTCTGCTGAAAAGTTACATACGCCAATGGCTCTAATCTTTCCTCTTTTATATAACTCTTCCATTGCTTTCCAAGAACCATAATAATCTCCATATGGCTGATGAAGAAGATATAAGTCAAGATATTCTAAATCAAGGTTTTTTAATGATGATTTAAATGCCTGCATTGTTTTTTTATACCCTGTATCTTGTACCCATACTTTAGTTGTAATGAAGAGTTCACTTCTTGGAATGTTTGATTTTTTCATAGCTATTCCTATCTCTTTTTCATTTAGATACATTGCAGCACTATCAATCAAACGATACCCTACTTGTAAGGCATCTAGTATACATTTTTCAACGGATAAGGAAGGAATTTGTAATGTTCCATAACCCAACATTGGCATTCGTACACCATTACTGAGTGTTATATATTTCATAGCTTCCCTCCTTTCATCTATATTTTATTAAACTCTTAGAAAAAAGTACAATATCAATAATTCATTGTGCTATAATTACAGTGCATAGTGAAGGAGGCAAATATATGATTGAGTTTTATCAACTAGAACAATTAACAACTATCGCTAAAGAAGGAACTATATCAAAGGCAGCAGATAGTATGATGATTTCACAACCTGCTTTAACACGCTCTATTCAACGATTAGAGAAATCATTAGGGATGCAATTGTTTGAACGCAAAAAAAACAAGGTGACATTAAATGATAATGGAAAAATGGCAGTGTCTCTAGCTATAGAGATTCTTGATAAAAAGGAATCTATGATTCAGACTTTACAAGCATATCATCGTAGTAAGTATATTATTAGTATTGGTTCATGTGCACCTGCACCTATTTGGAAACTTACCTCTTTTTTAAAAATTCAATATCCAGATATGAAATTAACAGATACTCTTAACCCTAACGAAACATCTTTATTGGAGGGATTGCATAATCATCAATATTCACTAATTGTTCTTACACATCCTATAGAAAAAAAAGATTATTTCTCTATAGAATTGTTTGAAGAAAAACTATTTTTATCAGTACCTCCTGCTCACCCACTTGCTTTATGTAAGGAAATATCATTTGATAATCTTGATGGTGAAAGTGTATTATTATTATCACAAATTGGTTTTTGGAATGAAATATGTCTAAAAATGATTCCCAACTCTCACTTACTTGTTCAAGAAGATCATACAGTATTTGATGAACTAACTAAATTGTCTGCATTGCCATACTTTAAAAGTAATATAACGATATTATTAGATAAAGAACAAGATAAAAGAGTCAATATCCCAATTATTGACAAGGAGGCTCATGTAAAATATTATGCAATTTATCATAAATCTAATAATCAATTATTTGAATTTTTGAAACATAAATTTTAATAAAATATGGTTTGTCACTAAATATATTAGTATACTCGACTAATCTGAATCTTACATACAACGAAACCAAATTATTAATTAATTAAAAAAATGAGGGTCTTATTATTTCAGTTAGAACCTCGTTTTTTTATAACGTTTTTAAATATACTTTACTAAGTTTATTGAATCCATCTTGAACAAACATTTTCTTAATTCATTTTACCTAATCGACTTCTTAATGATATCTAGCACTTCATTTGGTTTCAAAATGGTTTCAATTTCTACCTTGCTAATCAACTCAGCTGAGACTTCACCATCAAAGTACATATCAATACCAAGTTCTGAAAATAAACAAATTATTTCTTTTGCAGATTCATCAACAGAGCCAACAAATCCAAAAGCATCTTTAAGATAAGTTTTAATATCTTCTTCATAATATTTTGCCATTGCCTTTATGAATCGAGGGAATATAGTAGTTAGAGCTTTTCTATATGAAGCCCCAAATAACATTTCTGGAATAAACTCAACCTCATATATATCATAAGCATAATTTTCTTCTTTACCAAGACCTAATCTACTAGACGTAGAAATAGAAGCGCCATAAAGAATAATCCCTCTAGCATCCGTATTATTTGGTTCTTCCTTCAATAGTTTTGTTGCTTTCAAAACATTACGAATTACAGATATACCAATATCATAGGATATAGGGTTTTTATCACCAATTGTAGATGCTGATAATTGGACTAGAGTAACAAGTCCAGTATATGTTGTCATTTCTGCTCCAAGAGACAACGAATATTTAGGAACAAGTATAGCAATATCCGCAGCAATTCCATAAGCAGTACCAAAATCATTTGTTCTTGAATCAGAAGAAACTGCCCCAAGTCCATATTCCGAACCACTAGAAGGATATGTAGGAATTAGAATCATTGGTAATTTTTGGAGTCCATAAGGATCCTTTTCACCTTTTATATATTTCCAAATTTCTACTTCATGATAACTGCCAAAAGCAATTAACTTAGTAGCATCCATAATACTTGCACCACCAGCACCAATAACTAGATCAATATCATTTTCTTTAATACGTTGAATTCCTTTTTCAATGTCAGAAAGTTCTCGTGAAGCATTGCTAAACTCATACATTTCACCTTTACTACTTAATATTGCATTTCTAACATCATCATAACAACCATTTCTTTTCACAGAACCACTGCCATATACAAATAGTACTTTCTTCCTTTCTGTAAGTTTTTTTAGATCGCTAGTTGGATCATTTCGTAATAAAAGTTTTGTTTCATTTCGTAGCTGAAAATCTTTCACTTACTCATTCCTCCATTCATTTGAAACACTACAATTAATTGATAATTTTGTTATAACGAAATCCAATGCCTCAGATACTACATTAGATTATATTTTTTCAATAAAATAGCGTTATATAGATAAACTTTGTATATTAAAAGTACTGTAATTAATACTTTATTTACTATTTTATATACTTCTCTTTTTGCCTTAGTATCATATTTGCCCAAGCATCTCTGTCTGCTTCACACATATTAATCTCACCAGTATTACTTGCTTTCTTATAAAAATCACACTTATAATTTATTGCCAATAGCATATTTTCCAGCTCTTTCATTTGCTCTTCAATAACATGTTTACGATTCCTTACCAATTCATAACGTTTGTCAATTGTATTGTCTCCTTCTATACACCAATTCACATACTGTCTAATTTCTCTAATAGTCATTCCTGTGGCTTTCATACATTCTATGGTATTCAATAAAATGATATCTCTGGAAGCAAATATTCTTCTACCGTTTTCATCTCTTTTAACAAATGGGAGTAATCCTTGTTTATCATAATAACGTAGTGTATATATTGTTAAACTCATTTTTTCAGCAACTTCACCTATTAAATATCTCACTTACATTCCTCCTTTATCCTCATAATCCATTGCAAATTATTATTTAAAAATTATCTCTTTCTATTTCATTGTTAATACCTAGTTTTGAAATAGTTTCAAATTTCTATTTATAATA
>JBKEBJ010000271.1:0-4381 GCA_047973105.1 Coprobacillaceae bacterium
AGCATGATCATTAGTTTCCATAAAGTATCATTTTCTTTTACTTCTTCTACCTCATCTAAAGGAACATCTTCACCTTTTTTAATAAGCCTAAATAAATAAAATAGAAATAATAAGCACAGCGCCCATAATATAATTCCATCAATGAAATCTATGGAATCGCCTATTTTACCTAATAGTACTAGAACTAATGTAATAATCATTACAAATGGGATTTCATAACGATATGTATTCTTCTTTACTTTTAGTGAAGCAATACATCCTGTAATCCCTAAAATCAATAAGATATTTAAAATATTACTACCAATGATATTCCCTACTGATAAATCAGCACTTCCACTCATTGCACTAGTAATACTAACAGCCGCTTCTGGAGCACTTGTTCCAAAAGCAACAATAGTTAGACCAATAACAATCTCTGGGATATGTAATTTCCCAGCAATCTTTGCAGCACCTTCTACAAAAACATCTGCACCTTTAATTAACAGAATAAAACCTACTATTAATAATAGTATTTGTATTATCATATTTTCCCCTTTCTGTTAGTTATTCCTCCTAGTTTAGTATACGACTTTTAAGCTTGGAATATACAATACTTTATCTTTTAAAAAATGACATTTATTATCTTTATATCAATGAAAAATGTTCTAAAGCTTTTGTAATTCCATCTTCTTCAATTCGACTTGTAACATAATTACTAGCATCTTTAGCTTCATCAGCACCATTTCCCATAGCAATACCAAGCCCAACTGTTTCTAACATTTCTAAATCATTATATCCATCACCAAAAGCAATTGTATCTTTTATATCCTTATGGATTGCTTCTGTTAGTTTTTCAATTCCTACTGCTTTTGAAACTCCTTTTAAAGTTAAATCAAAAGAATATTCACTATGATGTCTTTGAACATCAAAATATGGTGATAAAGTTTTTTTCATATCCTCAATTTGTTCTTTTGAATTAACAACAATCATTCCAATATGTGCTTCAATAGATGAAATATCATAATTATCTTCTACAACTTTATCTTTCATTATCCAACGTTCAGCAAAATCAATATGTGTTGGATTATTTTTTGATGGTGTATATATTTTTTTGTTTCCTTCAAAATAATAAACCATGTTATGTTTTATACAATACTCATGTGTTACCTGCAATGCTTCCTTTGATATTACTTCCTTATAAATTGTCTTTCCCTCGTATTCCACATGGGCTCCATTACAAGTTACATAACCATCAAATGGATATTTCATTACACCATCAACAATAAAACATTTCGCTCTATCTGTAGCTAAAAAAGTACGATGTCCTAGTTTTTGTAATGCCTGTAATGATTTCGTTGTTGTATCTGGTATATCAAAAATACCTAACTTACATTCTATTAATGTTCCATCAATATCAAAAAACAATAATTTTTCTTTCATATTTTCCCCCTATAAAAAGAAAAACTATACAGCATACGTATAGTTTATATCTTTAACTTTTCTAACTGTACTAATTCTACTTCCATTGGTGTTAAGTTACCTAAGAAATCTATTAATACCTTTGCAGTTTCTTTTTCCATATCAATGGCTTCTACTCTTCCAGTTTTACCAGCAAAAGGTCCAGTAACTACATTTACTTCATCACCAACAGCGTAATCAATTTCAACTGTAGACGTTTGTAATCCCATACGTTTTAAAATTGGATCTAATTCATGTTTTTGAAGTGGGAAAGGTTTTGCCCCTCCACCTGATGAACCAATAAATCCTGTAACTCCTGATGTATTACGCACAACATACCATGCTTCATCTGTCATTACCATTTCCACTAAAACATATCCTGGGAACATATTTTTAGTTTTATTAATCTTTTTACCATCTTTAATCTCAGTTTCTACATGTTCAGGTATTATTATTTGAAATAATAAATCCTGTAATCCCATAGATTCAACACGTTTCTCTAAGTTTTCTTTTACTTTATTTTCATGACCAGAGTATGTATTAACTACATACCATTGTCTTCCTTCATCATTCATTCCAGTCATATTACTTCATCCCCAATGCTCTTAGGATTGCTGCAATAATTGCATCTCCACCAAAGAAGAAAGCTCCCATTACAAAGCAAAACAAAAGAACAATAGCAGAATTTTGCGCTAATTCCTTCTTTGTTAACCAACTAATATTTCTAATTTCTGAACGAACGCCTTTAATACTTAACCAATCTTTAATTTTCATAAAATCCTCCTATTTTGTTTCCTTGTGTAATGTATGTTTCCCACATCTTTTGCAATATTTATTCAATTCTAATCTTTCGACATTAACTCTTTTATTCTTTGTGATTGTGTAATTTCTTGATAAACACTCACTACACACTAAAATTACTTTTTGTTTCATATTATCATTCCATTTCTCGCTACTATAATTTAGCATAAATCCCCAGAGTAGTCAAATTTATTTGAGGTAGGCAAGCTTTTTTTGTAGTCGATATACTGCATTATAAATAGATTTGATGTCTACAGACATCTTAGTTGCGATATCTTGATTGGAATATCCTTCCAATCGATACCCCAGAACCCCTTTCTCCAAAGGAGAACAATTGTTTTCCACATAACCTTGATATAATGTTTTTGCTTCTTTTACATATAACATTTCTTTTGGTTGATAATCTAATTTCTTATCTGCAATAATCTCCTCATATGACATGGTTGTTGTAGATGGTGCACCATCCAAAGAAAAAGCAAAATATTTAGTATGTTCGTTGGTTATTTTTTTAATAGATGACAGTACATTATTTTGAATCACTCTTGACATAAAGGTTCTTAATTTCGAGTTGCGATCTGGTCGATAACTATCAAATGCTTGAATACAACTTATCATTGCCATTTGGCTAATATCACTTCCATCAACATACTTTATTTGTTGTAATTTCATTTTGTGTACTAACAATTTAATAAATATATAATATTCTTCAATTAATAACTGATACGCAATAACGCACCCTTGTCTACTTAAATATAATAATTCATCGTCATTGTAACGAGACATTTCGTTACTCCTTTCTAGCTTATAAAGGATGACGAGAATTATACACTTGGTATAAAAGAATTGCAGTTGCGACAGAAGCGTTCAATGACGTTACATGTCCTACCATTGGTAGAATTACCTGCATATCACAACTTTGTCTAACAAGTCTAGAAATTCCATTTCCTTCTGATCCGATGACTAGTACTAGTGGCATATTATAATCTATGGCACGATAGTCTTGCGCATTTTTAGTTAAATCACAGCCTACCACCCAGAAAGATTTTTTCTTTAAATCTTCTAGCGTTCTACTTAAGTTAGTAACCTTCGCTACCTTAACATGATCAATAGCTCCAGTTGATACTTTCGCTACTGTTGCATTTAGACTAACACTACGATTTTTACCAATAATAACACCATCTACACCGATTGCATCACAAGTACGTAAGATTGCTCCTAAGTTATGCGGATCTTCTAGTCCGTCTAACATTACTAGTAGGGGTTGTTTTCCTTTAGGAACACTATGTAAAATAGCATCTATGTCTGAATATTGATATTCTTGCATAGTTGCCATAATTCCTTGATGAACAACATTTCCGACTTGTTTTATAAAAAATTGCTTATCTACATACTCAATGGAAATTCTTTTTCTTCGACAAAGTTCTTCTACTTTAGGATCTTTTGTGTTTTTCAAAAGATACACAGTAAAAATATTCTTATCTCCTTTTAAAGCTTCTAATATTGTGTTTTTACCATATATATATTGTTTCATATTTTCTCCCTAACGTAGCCCTATCTTTGTTTCTTATATTTTCGTATTTTGTTCTACAACTGTTTTATATAAAGCAAATATTTCATCTATTCTTGCTTTATTATCTTCTAAATGTAATTGTCCTATAATTGCTTCAAAACCTGTTGAATAACTATGATCCACTGTTTCATTCTTTCCTGTTTTGGTATTTCTACCACGTTTATAAATATCTATTTCTTTTTCACTTAACCATTCATTTTCTAATGCTGTCTCAATAAATTTTCTTTGTGCCGCTGCACTAACAAAAGTTATTGCTTTTTTTTGTAAATCATTTGGTTTACATATTTCTAATTCGACAACCAAGTATTCTCTAACCATGGTTTCAAATACACCATCGCCAAGATACGCTAGAATTAATGGATTCATTAAATCTGCTCGCATTATAAAATTCCTTTTTCTATTAATGTATTACGATATTGATCTGCTTTATCAAAATCTTTATTTGTTTTTGCATCCATCCATTGATGATATAAAGTTATTTCTTCTTTCGTTAATTCTTTTGATTTAAAATCAAAGCCAATAACTTCTGTCATTTTTAATAATGTATAGTATGCTTTTGATAGTTGCGCATTA
>JBKEBJ010000283.1:0-13779 GCA_047973105.1 Coprobacillaceae bacterium
AATTATAAAATCTTTAACTGTAATCTTTATTTTTTTATTAATCACATTATGACTTACACAATAAATCACAATGAAATCAAGTGTATTTATAATTATATTTATTATTAAGTCCAACATATCCCTATAGAGTCCCCTTTATTATAATATCAATCCAATCTTTTTCTTGTATGTTTTCCCAATTGGTATTTCTGTGTCTGTATGATTTAAACTAATTGTGTTTTCTGCATAGTTTAATTTATTAATCATTTTAGGGTTAATAATAAAGCCTTTGTGACAACGTATTAAATCTCTTGTATCTTCTAACATGTCTAGCAAAGAATTTAATGTAATGCTTACAAACTCTTCTTTTGTTAATTGTTTAGACTCTTGATTATATAACGTCATTTCCATTTTCTTTTTACCTTTAACTTTTTCAATGTATAGAATTTCATCAATAGAAATAAGTCTAGAATATCCTGTTTGTTTAATTTTTAATTGTTTCACACTCATATTCTCTATGATATCTAATGCATGTTTTACTTTAACAATCATCTTTTCATTATTAAATGGTTTACTTAAGAAAGCTAAGTTTTCTATTTGATCATGAATCTGTGCTCGATATGCCATATCATCTTGTGAGCTTTCAACTATTATTGGTTGACGTGGATATGTTTTTCGAATTATTTTAGCTAGTTCTATTCCATTACAATCTGGTAATCCTATATCTATGATAAATAGGTCAATATCCATTGTATTAGCAATTTCTAATGCTTGTTTACCATTATTTGTTTTTAGAATTTTAGTTGCTCTATTAATAGTGTTAATAGCACTCTCTATTTGACTACTAATTAGTGTATCATCTTCAATAATTAATATTATTGCCAACGCCATTCCCTCCCCTTTTCACTCTATATAAAATATTACATATTTTTCGACAAATTACAAGTATTATATAAATGTTCATACATTTGTATTTATACTGTATTAATCATATTTTTGAGCATTCTATAACAAGATTTATCCATACTATTATTGTATGATATACTTAATCAAGGAGGGGTTATTATGCATGCCTGGGAATCAATACAAACAACATTAGATTATATAGATGCGAATTACGATACGGAAATTACAATTAAAGAGTTAGCAGACAAAGCTCATCTTTCTATGTTCTATTACCAAAGATTGTTTAATCGTTTAGTTGGTAAAACTGTTTTTGAATATATAAAGCTAAGAAGACTAGCCAAGGCTTTACCAAAAATAAAAGATAGTAAAGATAAAATATTAGACATTGCTTTATCTTGTGGATTTAATAGTCATGAAACATTTAGTAAAATATTTAAAGAAGTATATGGTATTACACCAACAACATACCGTAATCATATATACCATTTAGATTACGTTTCTAAACCTAATTTATTATTAAACTATACAATGGTTGATGAAAATGTTCCATTAATTTGTGATGATATTATATTAGAAGTAAGAAGATATACACTTGAAGATACATGTTTATTTATTGGTATTAAGGAAAGAAATCCCATAGATCAAATTAATCAACCTAAGATTAATACTTTGGCTAACTTATGGGATACTATGCTTTTAGAAATTGATTCTTTAAAACAACAAGCAACAATTGGTGTTGGTGCAGATATTTTGTTACCAAGTGAAGACCCTATGTATTTTGATTACATATCTGGATTTGAATCTAGTGATCTAATCGATACCTATGATAGCTGGTATATGCCTGAAGGAGAATATATTGTTTGTACCTTTGAAGCTGAAGACTTCTCTACTTTGGTCAATGAAACTTTATATAAGGCTAGTCAATATCTTTTTGAAGTTTGGTTACCTAAACATAATATTAAAATCGAGCCTTTTATTGTTCAAAAATATTACAACCCTGAACAAGAAGGCTGTTATATAGAAACATGGGTTAAAGTCGTTTAAAAGAGGTTATTCTCAATATTTGAGAATAACCTTTTATATTTCTTTTTCTAATATATAATCATCCATTATATATCCATTTCCAATATCTGTGATTTCTTCTTTAACAATCTTAAAACCTAAGTGATTATAAACTTTTAATGTATTTTCATTGTACTTATTACATGTTAGATACATTGCTTTTTTATCTTTGTCTTTACATAGTTCTATTAGAAATTGCATAGCCTTTTTACTAATACCTTTCCCTCTATGTTCTTTAGATATATATAGTTTACTTAAGAACATCTTTTCTTCTTCCATTTTGATTCCTGTATATCCCATTGTTATTTTATTGTCTTTTAATAAATAGTATTGATAACCATCTTTAAATTGTTCTGTTATCGCAGGAACGGATTGAAATTTATCTAACATATACGCCACTTGTTGTTCCCCAATAATAGGTATAAAATGTTCTTCCCATATTTCCTTAGCCAGCTCAGCTAATATTTGAATCTCTTTCGATTCTTTTATTTCTTTAATTTCCATATATTCCCCCTAGTAATAAGACGTTTTATTTATTATAACACAACAAAAATCTTTTACCTTTATCATAGTTACAATATTTTGAAATAAATCACCTTATTACAAGAAGAAACCTACCAATCAATTTCTAAATATTCACAAGTATTACTTGGAGAAGATGTTTTTTTATTATATAAATATATCTTATGGTCAACACAACAGCGAATTGAATAATTTCATTTATTATGATATAATTTACCATATTATGTCTTAAAAATGTATAAATAAGGAGAAAACGGATGGACGCTATTACTGCTAAAAGGTATAGAGATCAATTTCAAGATGTTGCAGATGAGATAGATGCTGTAAAAAGAAAATTACAAGGATATGATATGTCTATTACATATACTAATTCTTGGTTTGAAGGGGCGGATCTATCATATCAACCAGAAAAAGCCTTGGATGAAAAAGCAACAGTATTAGTGGATCGTTCTAATGCTATTAGAACTCACTTTGAAGATGTCATTAGTGAATTAGATGCTATTAAAACTAAGGCACAAGGAAAAGTTAGTTATTATCAAAACATTATGGATGAGGAGGATGAGTAATGGCGACAATGAAAGTAAATGAGAACACTGAAGAATGTTGTCAAGCTATGGAGAGTTTGGCAGAGATGTTAGAAGATACTCTTACACAGGCTAAGGATTTTCAAAAAGAAGTAAATGATATGTCATGGAGTGGTGAACATCGGGATCACTTTGTTGTGTTATTAGACCTTACAATCCAATATCATGAAGATTTATTAACAGTTGGAGAAGAAATTTTAGAATGCTTTACAAATATGCATGAAAACGTAGAAGGTTATGAAGATTTATCTGCAGTTATTAAATTAATGGGGATTGTATAGTATGAAGGAATTATATTTTACAAATGAGGAAATTAACTTATTATTAAGTTTTATAGGAGAAACAAGTATATTTGATGTTGATAATAAGAATAATATTTCCAATGCAGCTATTACTTTACATCAAAAAGGATATCTTGATAGTGGGATTACCCCTAACAAAAATACAGTAGCGATTGTTGAAGCATTACGATTGTATAATGAAGGTAAATTTTATTTACGCTTTCAAGATGCAGTAATCTCTTTAGGAAATAGTAAAATGTGTGTGTTGAAAAAGACGATTATTAATGAAGAAGAGAAAAAACATGATTTTCGAATTATGAATATAAAAACAATGATCCATATCTTGTACTTACACCCTCTAATTAGATATTTTGATTCTCATACTCGTGAAGAACAATTGGAACCTTCACAATTAGTTCTAGAATTTTATAAGAATAATATCTTAACTGAACACCTTCGTATAGAATACGCTAATAACCAGTGGTTCACCTTAAATAATCATTATGAAATAGGTGAAGAGATAGAAGAAATTAATGCTTTAGACTGGCTTTTACAACGTTTACCTAACGATTATGTAAATGAATATCAATTATATGTGCAGGAGGTATTAAGTAAATGAGTAAGATATGGATGAATATTGATGAAATAAATGATATCGATCAAACATTAACAGATATGATAGATACAATTACACAAATTGGGAACCAAGAATTTACTAAATATTTTAATCATTTATTTTATGAAAATGGTCGAGCTCTTGAATTAATTCAACGTATACTATCCAGTGAATTGTATAAAGCTTTAGAACAAACAGATGGTTTTGTAGATATTGGCGTCTTTGATATACCTTTACAAGATTATTCTGGAAAAGTTCAAATGTTAGTTACTTACTATAAATTCTTATTGGAGTATGTAAAAGGAGCTATGATTAAATTTCAAGACGAGGATGAGGCTATTAAAAGCAAATTGCTTACATGGAACGAAACACATCCGGAGGAATGGTAAATGGGAAAACGTATTAATGTAAATGGTATTGGATGGGTAAATACTGTTAGTAATCAATTACAAATGAATTTAACAGACCTAAAACAAGTTAATACTATCTTAAGTGACTTAGATGACTTTTTAGATGAAAGTGGTGTTAGAAGACATTTTACTTATAGCTACATATCTAAAAAAGAGAAATTGAATAAATTAGAAGATGACATGACTATATATAAAGAATCAATTAGTACACAATCATAGGAATTGGATACAGGCGGTTATATTCCTAGTAGTGGATCAACAACAGTAATAACCAGTCACAGTATAGCTGATTATGTAGATGCAGTAATTGATAATCCTTTTTATATGGCTCTAGATCAAGTGATAGAGGTTATCTCATTAGCACAAATAGATCGCTATTCAACCAAGAACGTAGGAGATATCTCTATTCGCGAAGAAGACTGGACAACAGGAGAAAAAGTTATTAAGTATAATTCTCCTAATAAATTGGATATCAATGATTTATTATGTTCTCAATTAAGCAGAGATATGTTAAAATCAAAATATGATGCATTTTTAAGTGGCTTATTTCCTTCGTTAAATGATGTTTCAGACGCGGATTATGATTATTATTATAAACAGTTTCTAAAATTACAAATGGGAACAGCTGATTTTAATCATACTACTGGAGATGAAGAAGCTTTTAACACAATAAGAAACGGATTATTCTTAATAGGATTAACCATAACAGGAATTGGATTATTAGGTTATGGTGGTGCAGGTTTAGCTATCACAGCTATGACAGTAGATGGTACCTTAGTTGTTATAGACTTATATACCTATTTATCAGGAAAAGATATTAATGGAAATCCATTAACAGAAAAAGAATTAGATGCTTTAGGAAAACAACTATTATTAGATGCGACTTTATTTGCATTGAGTTCCTATTTAACTATTAAGGAACTTAAAGGGGCGACAAAACCACTATTAGACTTAGACAATTATGAAATTCCTTCCAATAGAAATGGAGAATTTAGTAAATGGTTTGATGATTTATCATATGATGAATTTCAACAGATTTGGTCAGATAAAAGATTACGTACAATTATAGAAGATAGAATTAGGTATCCTTATGGAAACCATGAGTGGTTGATGGTTAGTAGAGTAGATAAATTTAAGAAATGGGGAGTTTCTATGGATGATATTAAATCTCTTGTTACTCCAACAAAGGAGCTTGAATTTACTAACCCATGGGGGATACATGGTGGAACTGGTTCTACTACTGCTCACAATCAGATTTTAGGTATTATAGACGAGGCTGTAAGTTATGATGAGTTTGTCTATATGCTAAATGAATGGGCAATAGATAGACTTCCTAATGGAATTCTTGGTTTACCAGAAGGGTTAAGGAGATGATAAAATGGCAATTAAAAATGAAACTGTAGCAATATGGCTAGGAACATTTGTTAATAAAGAAGAGTTTGATGTATTTACTAAAGTTCATTATGAATTAATTGAAACTTCAAAAGACTTAAGCGTAATTAATTCTGTATTTGATAATACATTTAAATTAGAAGAATATGATCGCTATATAGTAGAAAAAGAATTTCAAAATGAATGTAAAAGTGAATATGAATTATTAAAGCACGCATCTTATTTAACAGATTATGTTTCTAAACTACCTAAAGAAATAAGCGACTATAATTGTGCAATTCTTATATATGATTATCAGTATGATGGGGATGTAGAGAATTATCAAGATGGAAAGAATAAATTATGTTTTTTTAAAAATATTGAATATGTTAAAGACGTGGATATAAGTACATGGGCTAGTAGAGCACGTGAAAAAATGCGTAAACTTGAAAACGAAAAAAATGATAAATAATTAGTTTGGTATAAAATGAGAAGTATGTTTTAGAAATATCAAAATAAATGTCAAAAGCGAATCTATTTAGGTTCGTTTTTGTTTTAGATAAGTTTCAAATTGATTCTGAATTCTTATGGTCTAAGAACCACTCGAGGAATAGTGATTCTGCAGCTAGATTCTAAACGCAAGCAGGTATCAAAATGAAAAGTAATCTTTCATACAAATACATAATCCTAAAATATATTCAGGTGATTGGATTATGTACTTGTGTATAGTGATGAAATAAAGTAACAATATGAGGTAAGATATGATACAATCAAATCATCAAAAAACTGAATAAAAATACTCTTACCAATTATTAGCAGTGAGTATTCCTGGTACAGGGGCGAAGCCCGTTAAGAACATTACTGATGATACTGATGAAATTGCAAAAAATATTAGGAATATTAACAAACAATATTCTAGCGGATATGAAATCAATAACTCTATTGATAGTATTCTTAACTCTGCATCTTACTATGATGATACATATGATCAAACTTCTGCAGTGACCAGAAGTATAGTAGATCATGTTTTTGAAAATGGAAATAAAAGGATAGCATTGGTGAGCACATTAATTTTTCTTTTAACGAATCAGAAAGAATTATTGATTAGAAGTGACCTATATGAAATCTGTATGAAATTAACAGAATCAAAATTGGATACTAGTTAGAAAATTGTTTCCACTATTTAATCACTAATAAAGAGTTAGTCTCTATTATAATTAAATTAGGATACTCACTCTAACGAGCTTGAAAAAGCTCGTTTTCTAGTACCAAATAAGTTCTGAAATACTATCAAACGTTTTTTAGGTAGTAGGAACGATATAGGGAATAGTAATTCCGCAGTTATTTTCTAAACGCAGCTATCAATAATAAAAAGTATCCATTCCTACAAATACATAATCTATAAGATATACCTAAGCTTTTGGATTATGTATTTGTATGCCATAATGAAATAAGATAACTAGACTAGGGATATTGATATATTTCATTACTGTACAGATATTCATCACTCTTTAATATTTGATAATCTGGAACATCTATAGGAAAGGTTACTTTATCACCTAATGATTTAGCGTTTAGATTTACACTATCTAATCAATAGAAATCTATTATAAAAATCACAACTGTAGTAATCAAATAACCCAAACAATGTAACAGTTCTATCTACTGTATTTCTAAGGAGTAGATACAATACTATTGTTTGGACTATTTTATATGGTTATATTTTCTGCAGTTGGTCGATTGATTAGTAGGTGAGAATGAAAAATACGCTTACCAGTATACTGTGGAAAACGTATGTTGAAATATTTAGTTCTAAATATTTTACTAGTGATAGAAAGCCATAAGGTATAAATAGTTTATCACCTGTAAGAAACAGATATGATTACAACATCTTTATTTGTAGTATCTGTTTATGCAACATACTGTTTTTCCGGCTTAAGTAAGAGTGTATTTGTTTACTTCCTACAGAATGTATATATAATGTATATGTGTTGTATCTTCAATATATAATTAGAAAACACCATCAAAAATGACATTGATAAGTTAGCTGATTTTGAATTGGTAGATTGGGGTGATAGTGCTCTTTCAGGTATGCCAATCAATCAACGTGATTTACAAATTGTTGTACCAAACACAACACTAACAGATGCACAACCACAAGCCATTAATAATGCTATTGCCTATGGTAAAGAGAATGGTGTTAATGTGATTATAACAGTGGGAAAATAGGAGAAACAATACTGCTCTTGCTATCAGGTAAAATCATAATTGAGAACGAAGAGATTGATACATTTAACACAGTAAATGGAAATACTGTGAGTTATATCAGACCATTTGATGATTTGATTGATGCTGGAGATGGACATACAGATGCTTATCAGGTTTATGTTCATGAAGACAATGATGAAAATAATATTGCTTTTTTAATAGACAATTCTTATGGAGAGGTTAATGAAGAAAGCATCAAAAACAAATGGGAACAATGGTATGGCGAATTAATAGAATTCACTTATAACGAGACTAATGAATCGCCTTTAAAAATAATGATAAAAGGTAAAACAAACACTACACTAATATTTTCTAATCTATATCAAGATGGCAATACCCTAATGGAAGTTTCAGCCAAATTAGATTATATAAGCACTTCTATTGAAAAACAAAAAAAATCAAAGAAGAATTTGATAAAGTAATAAATTCTATAAAAATAATGAGGGTTAAGTGAGAGAATCACTGACCTTTTTTTATCTAAGATAAGTTCTAAATTATTTCAAATCCTTATTAAAACAAGAAAAACATCGCTCTATCTATCAAATAGATAACTAACTAAATATAATAAGTACCCTTTCCTGAACTATATACAAAACTATTTAAAAATATCATTAGTATGTAAATAAAAAAATTAGTATATTTCAAAAACAGATACTACGAGTAATGATGATATTATCACAGGAAATATCTTATTCACTTCTTCTAATCAACTTCTTTATAAATTATAAAATCTACAATCTTAAGCTAACTACAGCTATTTAACAAATAGTAATGTGTAATATATAGTGATATAAAAAAACAGATACAAATCATAATTATAATTTGTATCTGTTTTTCTCTTTTCAAATTTATTTTTGTTTTTCCTCAATGTCTTTCAACATATCTATTCTTGTTTGATGCCTTCCACCTTCATATTCACCCTCTAACCATGAATCTACTATCATCTTAGCTAATTCAATTCCTACTACGCGTGCACCAAAGGCTAACATGTTTGTATTATTATGTTCTCTTGAGAGTTTGGCTGAATATGGTTCTGAACATGTTACACAACGGATTCCATTCACTTTGTTGGCGGCCAAAGAGATTCCAACCCCTGTTCCACATATTACAATTCCCTTATCTACTTCTCCACTAATTACTGCATTAGCTACTGCTTCACCTGATACTGGATAATTGAAACGTTCTTCACTATCTGTACCATAGTTTATAATTTCATAACCTTTTTCCTCTAGATATTTTGTTATATCTTTTTTATATTGTACTGCGACATGATCATTTCCAATTCCGATTTTCATGTATAAATTCTCCTTTACTTATTAACACTTGCCATTCTAAAGTAGGTATAGTGTTTTCCTTTCATACTAATTGATAATTGTTGAATATTTTCTGGAGATGTACATCCTCCAAAGCCTCCATCCCCAATAGCGTGAATATCGGCACCTGTTTCTTTCATTTTTAGGGCAATTAAACGAATAGTATCAGGATCTGCACATTCTACTGAACTATTTAAAAATGTCATAGCTAATGTTCCTGGTTTATAACGATGTACATATTCAACTAATTCTCGAATCATATCTGTACTAATTCCATGTCTTGATCCAGGTGCTGGTAAATCAATACAATCTGCTCCTGCATCAATTAATTCTTTTATTATTTCTTTTGCATCTCTAGCGGCTAAAGGATCACCTAATACTTTTTCATATATTCCATCTTCCCATTTACCAGAGAATAAGAATATTTTATCTCCACATAGTTCCTTTGCCCTTTTCGTTACACGGATAACATCATCAATTGAAGTTCCACTTCCAGGGTTTCCACCTAAGACAATAAAATCCGCACCAAGTTCTACTGCTTTTAATATATGTTCATCTGTAGCTAACATCCCTTCACGTCTATATAATGCCTTTTTCCCGCCATCTTGGCTTCCTTCTTTAGGACATCCTAAATATATTCCAATAGGGCGGTTACATCTTTGTTTCAATTCTTTTAAGCTTAGTCCACATAAACCTGGATTGTTATTTACATCATCTAAATCAAAAGTATTTAACATTACCATATCGGCACCAAAAGAAAACATTAATTCACTATTAGTAACTCCTCTAACTAAACCTTCCCCCGCAAATAATAAGTGTTGTCCCATAATAACACGGCCTTCACTTTTAAATATTGATTCTTTTAAATCCATTGGATTCATTTTTTCAAAATCACTTTTCGATGCACTTATTAATCGTACTACGTCTTTCATTCATTTCCTCCTTTATAACTTACGTAAACTTGTGATTAATTCTTTATAAGATTGTTCTTTTCCAAATAGAGCACTTGTTCCTAAAATGAAACCTTCCACACCAATTTTAGATAATCTTGTTATTCTTTCTGGTGAACAAGCACCATCAATCATGACTGTATAACCATACTTATCTTTTACCTCGCACAATGTTTTGAATTTATCATCCACAAATTCTAAATATTGTTGTCCTGAAAACCCAGGATTAACGCTCATTACCATTACATATTCACATAAGTTTAATAATTCTTTAATACTCTCAAAAGAAGTTCCTGGATTTATCGCAATACCCGGCGTCGCTCCTGCATCTTTTATCATTTGTAACGTTCTTGCTGCATGGTTATCTGTTTCTGGATGAATGTAAATAATTTGACATCCTATCTTCGCAAACTTTTCCACATACTTCGCTGGTTCTACGACCATAAGATGTACATCACATGGAATGGTTGCTTGTTTACAAATAAATTCTATATCTTGTAATCCCATTCCAAAATTTGGAACAAAAGAACCATCCATTACATCTAGATGAAACATATCAACCCCTGCTTCTTCTAATTCCTTTACTTCTTCTTTCAAATTTCCAAAATTTGCGCACATCATGGATGGGCATAATAATTGTTTCATAGCGTTACCCCTCTAACTAATATTCTATATTATTTTCTAAGTCTTCCCCATTACTAGATATTACTTTTTTATACCAATAGAATGATTTCTTTTTATATCTCTTTAAAGATCTTAATGAATGTTCATATCGATCCACATAAATAAAACCATATCTTTTCACAAATCCTTCACGTGTCGAATGTAAATCATGTGCTGACCATGTTAAATATCCTAATAGATTTACACCATCAGCTACTGCTTGTTTCATTGTTTCAATATGTCTAGCTAAATAATTTATACGATAATCATCGTGTACTTTATTTTCTTTATCTAATGATTCTGTTGCTCCCATACCATTTTCTAAGATTAATATAGGTAATTGGTAACGATGGTTAATTTCCATTAATTGATAATAGAAGCCATCTGGGTCAATAATCCATCCCCATTCTGTTTCATCACAATATGGATTTAAATTCCCTGAACGATATTGTACTAATGCTTCTTGTACTTCTTTTGGTGCTGGTGCTTCTTTTAATGGTTTTTCCATTTCTTGATCACTAACAACACCTGTACTATAGTATGTTGTAGAAATCATATCTGGTTTTACAGAAGCTATTAATTCTATATCTCCTGGTTCCATTTCTGGTAAAACACCTTTATCTTCTAGATAATTTAAGAAATACTTTGGGTATCCTCCTCGACAATACATATCTAAAAATGCCCAGTTTCCTAAATACATTGTTGTTAAAGCTTTTCTTGCATCTTTAGGATTACATGTTGCTGGATAGACAATTCCACAAGCTGTGTTTGGCCCAATCTTAGCGGCTGGGTCTATTTCATGACAGGCATTAACACATCTTGCATACGCTAATGTTAAGTGATGTTCTGTTTGCCAAGTTTCTTTTTCTGTTAAGTCACTGTTTCCCATACTATAGTGTTGTTCTTTAGGAAATAGATTCGGTTCATTAAATGGTGTGTAAAACTTAATCCTTCCTTTAAAATGTTTAAATATTGTTGATACATAATATATATATGCATCAATACAACGACGGTCATAGAATCCACGATATTTTTCAATTAAAGCCTGTGGCAAATCATATGCAAACAATGTCGCTACTGGTGTAATTCCTCTTTGTATCAATCCATCTACCATACGGTCATAAAATTCTAATCCTTTTTGATTCGGCATCGCATCATCACCATTTGGGAAAATTCTTGTCCATGCAATAGAAAAACGATAAATTGTAAATCCCATTTCTTGATATAAATCTAAATCTTCTTCTAAATGATGAAAATGGTCACTTGCGACTTTAAAGTTAGAATACCCATTAGGTAATGTTCTTACATCCGCAATACTTGGTCCTTTTCCATCTTCATCCCAGCCACCTTCAAATTGTTGGGCATTTGTGCTACTACCCCACATAAAATCTTTTGGTAGTGTTCTTTTCATATTATTTCCTCCTTTATAGTAGTACTAAAAATCACTTATTATAAATCCTTAACACCCTACTTTCAATTATATTTTATCATTATGGGTAATCGTTTCCACATATCTATATGGCACAATGTGTGCCATATATTTGTACTTCTTAAATAACGCTGATTACAACGGGTTTTTCTGTGATTTATTATTTTTTTCATATTGAGTAATCGTTTTCAAAAATAATTGAGTTTTAATGGAAAAATGGTATAATGTTAGTAATAGATATTATGGAGGACAGATGTATGAGTAATAAAACTATATCCATCAAAGAAATAGCGAAATTGGCTAATGTTTCAGTAGCTACCGTTTCTAGAGTAATTAATAATAATGGTCGTTTTTCTGAAGAAACTAGAAAGAAAGTTCAAGCTGTTATTGATAAATATGGATATACCACAAATATGGCTGCTAAGAGTTTACGGATGTCAAAATCAAAAACTATTGGTATCATTGTTCCAAACATCAATAATGAATGGTTTTCACAAGTTGTTTTAGTCATTGAGAAATTCTTTTTTGAAAGAAATTATTCAGTATTTATTTGTAATACCTCACAAGATGAGGACAAGGAGATCTCTTATTTTAAAAGTTTAGATTCAAAGTTAGTGGATGGTATCATATGTATATCTGGAAGAGAAGATATACCTACTAATGTTATTAAAAGAAGTATTCCTATTGTTTGTATTGATCGTAAACCAAAAGATAATTCTGATGCTTTTTATGTTGAATCTGACCATTACTATGGAGGGTATTTAGCTACTAAAGAATTACTAGATAGGGGTTGTAAGGATATTTTAATTGTATCGAGGAATAAAACCCTATCCGTAAACCAACAACGCTTAGAGGGCTATAAAAAAGCCCTGCAGGACTCTCTAATTCCGATTAGAGATGAATTAATACTATTGTTAGATAAAGATAGTTCCAATTTTGAAGGAGCTAGAACAGCGGTTTCTAACATACTAGAGAACGGCATTAAATTCGATGGGGTTTTTGCGACAAATGACTGGCGTGCTTACGGTGCATTAATGGCCTTAAAAGAAAAAGATATTAAAGTACCTGAAGAAGTAAAGATAGTTGGTTTTGATGATATTACTATCTCTAAGTATTGTTATCCATCTTTATCAACAATACAACAAAACACAGATGCTATTTGTGAGAAAGCATCGAATCTATTATTAGATTTGATGGAAGACAATCATATTAATAATGATGTAAAGCATATTACTATTCCAGTTTCTTTAATCAAAAGAGAGACTACAAAATAGCATAATGAAAAAGAAGTAGTCTTTCTACTTCTTTCAGAGTGTCGACAAAGTCAAAAAGACTAGTTGACACTTTTTCTATTCACATCTTTTTGTGACTTCCTCTATTTACGATACATACCATCCTATAAATGGTATAATTATCGTGTATGGA
>JBKEBJ010000417.1:0-23998 GCA_047973105.1 Coprobacillaceae bacterium
ATATTGACGTTGTGTTTTTAATTCTGTTTAGTTTTCAATGACCTCTCCGGCCTCTTTCGCCGACTTGTTTATAATACACTTTTATTTCTTCTTAGTCAAGAACTTTTTACTTCTTTTTTTAAATCTTTTCTTAAACAAAGAATTCATTTTAGCGCACTATTATTCTAGCACCTACATATGAAAAAGTAAAGGCAAATCTTCTTTTTTTTGAATATTTTTATTAAAATATCAGACATTTTCAAATTGTTCCCTTTTTATCGACTTTTTTTGATATTTATTATCTAGAAATATTAATTAGAATATAAAAAAGGAGTAGTTTTTCTACCCCTTTTATCTCTTAAATCATTCTTTCTAATCTAGTTCTACGTCTCTTAGCATCATCTTCACATTGTTGCATTAAGACAGCAGCATCCTCTGGATTAATTTTAGAAAGTTGTGCAAATCTATTTTCTGATAATAAGAAATCTTGGAATTTAGTAAAGTCTGGTGTTTTAGAATCTACCTGTAAAGGATTCTTATCTTGATTTTCTAATCTTGGATCATATCTTAATAGATTGAAGTAACCACAAGCTACTGCACTCTTTTGTTGTTTTTGATGGTTTGCAAGTCCACCTTTGATACCATGTTCAACACATGGAGAATAAGCAATAATAATTGATGGTCCATTAAAGCTTTCTGCTTCTTTGAATGCTTTAATAGTTTGCATGATATTAGCTCCCATTGCTATTTGTGCAACATATACATGTCCATATGCCATAGCGATTTGTGCTAAATCTTTCTTCGAACCTTTTTTACCACCTGCAGTAAACTTTGCAATTGAAGCTGCTGGTGAAGATTTAGAAGACTGTCCACCTGTATTTGAATATACTTCTGTATCTAATACTAATATATTAACATTTTCATTATTAGCGATAACATGGTCTAATCCACCATAACCAATGTCATAAGCCCAACCGTCTCCACCAATAATCCATTGTGATTTAGAAACGATATCACCTTCATGATTTAATAATTCTTTAATTTCTTCATTTTTTGAAGCTTTTACTAACTTTAAGATTTCAGGTGCTAATTTTCTTTCTTCTTCTCTAGTACCATGAATTTCTAAATAATTATTAATTGCTTCTTTTAATTCTGGTTCACAATTATCTTTGTTGTTTTCCATAATGCGAAGCATATGTTTAATTTTATAGTTTTCAGCTAACTTCATACCATAACCATATTCTGCATTATCTTCAAATAATGAGTTTGCCCAAGCTGGCCCACGTCCACTTGGATCAATAGTACATGGTGTTGATGGTGTTGAACCTCCATAAATTGAACTACATCCTGTTGCATTTGCAATCATCATGTCTTTTCCAAATAATTGTGAAGCTAATTTATAGTATGGTGTTTCTCCACAACCACCACAGGCACCTGATACCTCAAAATAAGGTCTCATGAATCCAATTCCTTTAGTAGTAGTAAGAGGATATTTATCATCACGATACTTCACTTTAGAATACATATAATCAGCTAATGGTGCATGTTCTAACTCTTCTTTTACATTTACCATTTCTAAAGCTTTATTACCCATTTTACCTGGACATTCTTCTACACATAGTCCACAACCTACACAGTTATCTGGTGAAACTTGCATACGGTATACTAAGCCATCTACATTTTTCCCCATTGGTTTCAATACGTCATCTGAAATATCTTCTGGTAAATTTGCCATTTCATCTTCATCTAATAAGAATGCACGAATTGTTGCATGAGGACAAACCATAACACAAGTGTTACATTGAATACAGTTATCTTTATGCCATCTTGGAACTTGTGTAGCAATTGCACGTTTTTCTTTAATAGCCACACCAGATTGCATTGATCCGTCTAGTTTGTCCATGAAAGCAGACACTGGTAAATCATAACCATCAAGTTGATTGATTACTGTTACAAAATCATCAAAGTGTTCATCACCAGTTTTTGTTCTACGACTATTAACTGTTAAATCAGACCAACTGCTATCAACAGCAACTTCAACAATGCCATCTTTTCCAGCATCAATAGCTTTGTAGTTCATTTGAACAACTGCATCACCTTTTTTACCATAAGATTTTAAAGCCATTTCTTTCATATATTCAACTGATTTTTCAATTGGTAAAATTTGAGGGTTTAATGCAAAGAATGCAGATTGTAAAACTGTATTTGTTCTACGCCCCATACCAATTTCTTCAGCAATATCAACAGCATTAATAATATAGAATTTTGCTTCTAAATCTGCTAATTGTTTTTTCACTCTATTTGGTAGATAATCAACAATCTCTTCTTTAGAAAATTCCGTGTTCAGTAAGAATGTTCCACCTTTTTTAAGATTTTTTAACATACCATATTTTAATACATAATTATCTAATGAACATGAAATAAAGTCAGCATTGTTAACATAATATGTTGCACGAATTGGTGAACCACCAAAACGTAAGTTACTTCTTGTAGCACCACCAGCTTTTTTAGAATCATAAGCAAAATATGCTTGTGAATATAAATCCGTGTGGTCACCAATAATCTTAATTGATGATTTATTCGCTGAAACAGTACCATCAGATCCTAATCCATAGAATAAACAAGCAGTATAATCAGCATCTACATGGAACGTAGTGTCTTCATCTAAAGATAAATTAGTTACATCATCTTTAATTCCAATTGTAAATGGAGATTTTGGTGTTGTAGTTTCCAAGTTATCATAAATTGCTTTAATTTGTCTAGGAGTTGTATCTTTACTTCCCATACCATAACGTCCACCAGTGATTGTTTTAACATGATCCACATCTTTCAATACACTAACAACATCTAAGTATAATGGTTCTCCAGTAGCACCCATTTCTTTAGTACGATCTAATACAGCAACTTTTTCTACTGTTTTAGGTAATACATTTAATAAATATTTTGGTGAGAATGGTCTGTATAAATGTACTTTAATTAAACCAACCTTTTCACCAGTTTTACGCATTTCATCTATTGTTTCCATAATTGTTTCAGTTACAGAACCCATAGCGATGATAACACGAGTTGCATCTTTATCACCATAATATGTAAATGGTGCATACTCTCTTCCAGTTGCCTCAGAAATTTTTGACATATAATCAGCAGCAATATCTTCAACAGCATCATAATGTTGATTTTGTGATTCTCTACCTTGGAAATAAATGTCATCATTTTCTGCTCCACCACGTTCAATTGGATTTGTGTGTGGATTTAATGCATTCGCTTTAAATTTCTTTAGAGCTTCTTTATCTAAAAGTTTTTCCAATACTTCATAATCCATTACTTCAACTTTTTGAATTTCATGAGATGTTCTAAATCCATCAAAGAAGTGAATTACTGGTACTGAAGCTTTAATTGCCGTTAAATGTGCAACTCCTCCTAAGTCCATTACTTCTTGTACAGAATGTGAACAAATCATTGGTGCCCCTACTTGTCTACAAGCATAAACATCTTGGTGATCCCCAAAAATATTTAACGATCTTGTTGCCAAGGCACGTGCTGATACGTGGAATACTCCTGGTAATAATTCCCCTTGAATTTTATATAAATTTGGAATCATTAAAAGTAAACCTTGAGAAGCCGTAAATGTTGTTGCTAACGCTCCTCCTTGTAAAGCACCATGCACAGCTCCGGCAGCTCCAGCTTCTGATTGCATTTCAATAACATCTACTGGTGAACCAAAGATATTATTTTTCCCTTGCGCAGCCCAAGCCTCAGCGTTTTCCGCCATTGGAGATGATGGGGTAATTGGATATATACTAGCTACTTCTGTAAATGCATATGAAACATGCGCTGCAGCAGTATTACCATCCATAGATAAAAACTTCTTAGTCATCTTTAAAAATCCTCCTTTTTGCATAAATATATTATACTACTTTCTTATCTTATATGCTAGGGGAAATAATATAATACAATCTTTTTTGGAGGATTTTATCATTACATGTGAATAAATCCACAAAAAAACAAAGGTAGACAATCACCTTTGTTCAAATTTTAATCTTTTGCATTCATAAAAGCACAAACAGCTCCTACAACAATGAAGATAACAGATACTATATCTTGGAATATAGATTTAAAATAAATCATTGCCATGTTATTAGACATATTGCTAAAGCCTAGATAGAATCCAAAATACAATACCATCCCAAACGCTACACCAATAACATAAGCTATTACTGCTACTAACGCCAATTTAATATTACCAGTATTTGTTACTTTTTTAATTGCAGCACCAACACCAAAACCTACAAATAAGAAAGCATACAAGAAATACATTTCAATAGTATAAGCTACAAATTGAATAGCAAATCCCCCAGCCATAGCAACTATCATTCCTACAGCTAGTGCTTTCAAATAATCCATCGGTTCCAAATATTCACTATTATTTTCTCTAAAATACGACTGTGCTTCTCTTTTTTCTTTCATCTCATCAAACTTATCTTGAAATCCCATATTATTCCCCTTTTACTAATTTTCTTAAATATTCACTTACTTTATCTTTTAAATCTTCTCTATCTAATGCAAAATCAATAGTTGCTTTAATAAATCCAAATTTATCCCCAACATCATAACGAATCCCCTCAAAATCATAAGCATAAACTGCTTGGATATCCATTAATCTTTGAATAGCATCAGTCAATTGGATTTCACCACCTGCTCCTTTTTCTTGTGTTTCTAATAACTCAAACACTTTAGGAGTTAATACATAACGACCAAGTACGGCCATTTGACTAGGTGCATCTTCTATTTTTGGTTTTTCAACCATATCACTCAACTTCGCTAATCGCCCTTTTTGAGGGTGTGATTTTGATGGAGATACAATTCCATACTTACTTACATCCTTTTTAGGTACAGTTTGTACCCCTACTACAGATGCTTCTGTTTCCTTATAAGCATTGATTAATTGTTGTAAAGCCGGTTTTCCTTCTTTATTAACAACAATATCATCTCCTAATAATACTGCAAATGGCTCATCCCCTATAAAAGATTTAGCACATAGAACAGCATGTCCTAGACCTTTAGGCTCTTTTTGACGTATATAATAAATATTAGCCATATTTGCGATATCTTCAATCATTTTTACTTCTTTCATTTTCCCTGATTCTGTTAAACGTGCTTCTAATTCATATGACTTATCAAAATGATTTTCCATTGCATGTTTATTTGCATTAGTAATAATTAATATCTCTTCAATACCACTATCCACAGCTTCTTGAATGATATATTGAATTGTTGGTGTGTCAACAATAGGTAACATTTCTTTTGCTAATGCTTTTGTTGCTGGTAAAAATCTTGTTCCCAACCCTGCAGCAGGGATGATTGCTTTTCTTACTTTTAAGTTTTTCATAAGTATCTCCTTATATCTAATGTATTAATGGCTCATCTTCCTTAATTTTATTTTTCTTTTTCCAAATAGGAAGTGGGACACATTTAATAATAAGTATCATTCCAACAAATCCACCAATCATTCCTGCAACATGTCCAACTAAAGAAATAGAAGGTACTAAAACAGAAACAACTAACATTAAAAGAACACTTTGATAAATTTGTTTAAAGATCTGTAAATATTGACCACGAAAGCATATTGCTAAAGCTAACATCGCTCCAATAAGACCAAAAACAACGCCACTTAATCCTCCCATGATACTATTACCACCAATATTAAATATAACATATAATAGACATGGAATTCCAGTAGTGAATAACATAGAAATAATAATCAAAAATATATATCGTTTTGGTTTTAATAATTGTTCTAATCCCATCATTGAACCAATGGTATATAAAGAATAACAATTACAAAATATATGCATTAAATCAAAGTGAATAATATTTGCAGTAAATAAGCGATAATACTCATTTAATTCTAATATTAAAATGGGATGTAATCCCCCAACTTGGACAGCTTCTAATGCCGTCATTCGACTTCCAAAACGAATACATGTATATAAATACATTACTACACAAATGGCGATTACACCAAAAGTAATAGGTGATTTTTTATAT
Organism: Coprobacillaceae bacterium; assembly: GCA_047973105.1. Classification (GTDB taxonomy): domain Bacteria; phylum Bacillota_I; class Bacilli_A; order Erysipelotrichales; family Coprobacillaceae; genus CAKVJS01. Next base: position 6,028 of record JBKEBJ010000417.1, read on the forward strand.
TGTATTTTCATCATTTTCTCCTATAAATTCAAATATAGACATTTGATCAACATGCACAAATTCTTCTTCTACTTCTTGCTTATTACGTTTATATATCATGTCAAAACTATATTCCGATAAAATATCTTTTGTAGTTAATGTAGTAGCTCCCATATCTAATAAGCGCATATTTCCTACCATATCATTATCAACAACTAATGGAATTGTCCATTGTTGATGCATATTTTGTAAAGCTGTGAACCATGTAGCACCATTATTTATTTTACTTGAAATAATAATTTGGTATTTAGAAAGTCCGCAAACATAACTATTTCTATCTATAGCATTAGTAATTGTAAAATGTTTCATTGGATCTACAGCTGTGATTAATACTAATTTATTTGATTTCAAATAACGACGGTGTTCCTGTTGCTTCTTAATAAAATCATGACAAACAAAACAAGCCGCTAAACAATCGTGATGAAGGGCATATTGTAAAGCAACCTCATCTACTCCTCGAGTATCATTAGAAATAAACATCTTTCTCTCATCTTTTATTTTATCTACTAAGCGTTTTGTATATCCACGCTCTTTTTTTGAGAACTCAACCAAACCTGCAATACTAACACCTTCTGTAATAATATTAATATTACCACTATAAAATAAATATAATTGTGCTCTTTTCTTCATTGTATGTAATAACTCTTTTGGATATGTATCATCATACTTTGTTACTATTAGCACACCATGGGATTCAATATCACTTAGAGCTTTAATAAATAAAGGCATTGTCTTTCTTCTTTGAACCATTTTATAGGCACTGAATTCATCTATCCCAAGTACTTCTACTAACTCATCATGACTAATATCTAATAATGAAGTAGGACCTTTCAATCCATGAATTTTAATTATCTTTTCTATGGATTCCCATTCCTCTGATGTTACAGGAGGTTCTTTATAAGACTCTAGTTGGCAACAAAATAATAACATTATTAAACTGTCTAAATTCAAACGTATTGCTTCCATACCCAACCTCCTTTTTATCATTATAGAACATTTTGATATCAAATTGCTACAAATATCTAAAATTCTCTATCTTTATTTACAAAAATAAAAATGCCCTACAAATTGTAGGACACTTTATATATTATTTATCTACTACTAATACAGAATCTGTTGCATGTTCTAAGATAATTTCTTCTGCAGCAGCTTGCGCAGCAGCCAAACGTGCAATTAATACACGATATGGTGAACAAGAAACATATGTTAATCCTGTTTTATGGAAGAATTTGATTGATTCTGGATCTCCACCATGCTCTCCACAAATTCCTAATTTAAGATTTTTCTTAACACTTCTACCTTAGTCCGAAGCCATTTGAACTAATTGTCCAACACCAGTTTGATCAATTGATACAAATGGATCAACTGGTAAAATGTTGTTGCTTGTATAATCAGGTAAGAAACTTCCGATATCATCACGAGAGAATCCGTAAGTTAATTGTGTTAAATCGTTTGTACCAAATGAGAAGAATTCAGCATGTTTAGCAATTTCATTAGCTGTTATTGCTGCTCTTGGAATTTCAATCATAGTTCCAATTTTATATTCGATATCTGAATTTTTAGCTTTTTTAGCATTTTCAATTGCTTCCACTACATTTGATTTAACAAACATAATTTCTGTTTCACTACCAATTAAAGGCAACATAATTTCAGGAACCATTTTAATTCCTAACTCTGCAGAAACATCAATAGCAGCATCTATAATAGCACGAACTTGCATATTATAAATTTCTGGATATGTTACAGCTAAACGTGAACCACGATGACCTAACATTGGATTAGCTTCATGTAAAGTAGCTCCTTTAGCTTTTACTTCTGCTAAAGTTTTTCCAATCATATCTGCAACTGCTTGATAATCTTCATCTGTTTGTGGTAAGAATTCATGTAAAGGTGGATCTAATAAACGAACTGTTACTGGTAATCCAACCATTGCACGATAAATTCCTTTGAAATCTTCAATTTGGAATTTGTATAACTCATCTAATGCTTCAATTCTTTCTTCTACAGTATCAGATAAAATCATTCTTCTTACATAATTAATTCTATCCCCTTCAAAGAACATATGTTCTGTTCTACAAAGACCAATACCTTCAGCACCAAATTTAATTGCTACTTCAGCGTCCTTAGGACTATCAGCATTAGCACGAACTTCTAATTTTTTAACTTCGTCAGCCCAGCTCATTAATTTAGCGAAATCACCAGTTAATTCTGACTCTTCTACTTCTAATACTCCCATGTATACTTTACCAGTTGTACCATCTAATGATAATTCAGTACCTTCTGGATATGTTTTTCCATCAATTGTAAATGTCTTAGCAGCATAGTCAATTGATAATGCCTTAGCACCTACGATACAACATTTACCCATACCACGTGCAACTACTGCAGCATGTGATGTCATACCACCTGTTGAAGTTAAGATACCTTCACAGTCAACCATACCTTGAATATCTTCTGGAGAAGTTTCATGTCTTACTAATAATACATTTTCTCCTGCCATTTTCATTTCATGTACTTTTTCAGCTGTTAAATATGCTTTACCTGAACCAGCACCTGGTGATGCAGGTAATCCTTCTACTACAGATTCTGCTCCACTTAATGCTCCAGCCGTAAAGTTTGGATGTAATAATTGAGAAATTTGATCTGCTTCTAAACGAGTTAAAGCAGTATGTTTATTTATTAAACCTTCTTCTACTAAATCTACCGCAATTTTTAATGCCGCTTTTCCAGTACGTTTACCATTTCTAGTTTGTAAGATATATAATTTACCATTTTCAACTGTAAACTCAATATCTTGCATATCACGATAATGTGTTTCTAATCCTTTTACAATTTTAACTAATTCAGCATAGATTTCAGGCATATCTTCTTCTAACTTAGCGATTTTTTGTGGCGTACGAATACCTGCAACAACGTCTTCACCTTGTGCATTAATTAAATATTCACCATAAATGTGATTATCTCCATTCGCTGCATTACGTGTAAATAGTACTCCTGTACCTGAATTTTCACCCATGTTACCAAATACCATTTGCTGTACGTTTACTGCTGTCCCTAAATCATGAGGAATATTATTTAGGTTACGATAAATCATTGCACGATCATTATTCCAAGATCTAAATACTGCTAAAATTGAGCCAATTAATTGTTCTTTAGCATCTTGAGGGAAGTCTTTACCCATTTCTTTTCTAAATAATTCTTTATATTGTGGGATTAAAGTGTTTTCGAAATCTTCTGCTGTAACATCTAAATCACTTTCATATCCTTTATCTTTTTTTATTGCGCTTAAAATTTCTTCAAATTTTTCTTTGTCTACTTCATAAACAACATCACTATACATTTGAATAAAACGACGATAACTATCAAATGCAAATCTTTTATTACCAGTTTGCTCAGCCACTATTTGAACCGTTTTATCATTTAAACCTAAGTTTAAAACTGTATCCATCATCCCTGGCATTGAGAACTTAGCTCCAGAACGAACAGAAACTAATAAAGGATTTTCCATTCCCCCTAATTTTTTACCAGCTAATTTTTCTAATTGTTCTAAGCAATCATCAATTTGTCTATTCATTTCATCATTGATGACTTTACCATCAGCATAATACTCATTACAAGCTTCTGTTGTAACTGTAAAACCTTGTGGTACAGGTAATCCAAGATTGACCATTGAAGCAAGGTTAGCACCTTTACCCCCAAGGGTATCTCTCATCATTTCATTACCTTCACTAAACATATAAACGTATTTTTTCATTTTTAAACTAATCCTCCTTAGAATAATACATAAAGATATTATACACGTGAAAGCCTTTTCATTCAACCGGTTTCATCAATTTTTGTGAAATTTATCGCAAATAAAAAGAATGAATTTCTCGAATTCACTCTGATTATTTTAATATTTATCTATTATTCGCAATTTCTATAACAACTTTACGATTATTAATTTTTTGATTACTACACTTTTTAATTACTTTATTTAGTACTTTAGGATTAATATCGATAAAAGTAAACTTATGCTTAATATCAATATCCCCTACATCTGTTCTTCTAATGCCTGCATGTCTAACAAAGAAATCTACAATCTGTGGTGGCTTTATACGATCCTTACTTCCAGCAGTAATAAAGATACGAGTACCTTTAGAATTATTTCTAGCTTTTACTTGAATACTTTCACGTTTATAATCAAATCCTAGCATTTCTTGATACTGCATATATAAAAGTGCAGATGTGAAATCCATCATCATATTCGCATCCAATTCATTAACCATAGCTTTGAATTGTTTATGCTTTCCAGTATAAATAACGTCTTCTACTTTATTAATTAACATTTGTATTTTTGATTCTTCGATATCTTTTAATGTTGGAATTTCATCTTTATTAATTGTTGATTTTGTTGTTCTTTCAATTTGACGTAAGAATCCTTTTTCTTTTGGTGTAACAATTGTATATGCTACTCCTTCTTTATCTGCTCTTCCCGTACGTCCAATACGATGAATATACGATTCTATATCTTGTGGTAATTCATAGTTGATAACATGGCTTACGTTCTCTACATCAATACCACGAGCTGCTACATCCGTAGCAATTAAAAAATGGATTTGCCCTGCTTTAAAACGGCGTAATGTATTCATACGATGATTTTGATTTAAATCTCCATGCATTGCTTCAACACTATAACCAGCCTGTTGCATATTTGCTGCAACTTCATCAACACTACGTTTCGTACGACAAAAAACAATTCCAGTTGTTATATTAGAAACATCCAATACACGACACAATGTTTCAAAACGATCTTTCATTGTTGTTTCATAATAATACTGCTTTACTGAAGTTGCAGTTCTTGTTTTTGATACAATCGCAATATGTTCGTAATCGTCTTTCATGTAATTTGATGCAATATCTTTAATAGCTTTTGGCATTGTTGCTGAAAATAGAATTGTTTGTCTATCTTCATGTAATCCTTTTAAAATTGTTTCAATATCTTCCACAAACCCCATGTTTAACATTTCATCTGCTTCGTCTAAAACAATATATCTTGCCTCATCTAATTTTAATACTTTACGACGCATTAAATCCATAACACGACCTGGTGTTCCAATAACAATTTCACAGCCTTTTTTTAGATTACGAATTTGCCTTTCAATATCACTTCCACCGTATACACAAACCATACGGCTACCATTATATTTCCCAATTCTTCCAAGTTCTTCATATATTTGCATCGCCAACTCACGTGTTGGTGACAATACTAATGCTTGTGGTAACTTCCCTTTACGTGGATAAATTTTTGATAATAATCCACCACCAAATGCCAATGTTTTTCCTGTTCCAGTTTGGGCTTGCCCAATCATATCTTTACCTGTTAATAACATTGGTATTGCTTTCTCTTGTATTTTTGAAGGATTACTAAATCCCATATCGTCTATTGCTTTTAGTACCTCTTCACTTAATCCTAATTCTTCAAATTTGTTGTCCATTCTATATTACCTTTCTAAAACTTGTTTGAGTATATCACATTTGTAGCTGATTTACAATTAAATTAATTTTTGCTTTCACAAACAAGATTTTAAATTACTAGCATATTATCAACAAAAAAACGTATTTTTAACATACGTTTCTTGGTTTGCCTTCTAAAAAGGCATTAATATTTAAATATATTTCATCAATCACTCGATTTCTAGCTTCTTTTGTTGCCCATGCAATATGTGGTGTTAATCGTAATACATCCGGGCTCATATCTAATAGTGGATGATTTTTATCCAATGGTTCGTTTTCAAATACATCTAACCCCGCTCCTGCAATTCGTTTTTTCCTCAATGCTTCTACTAAATCCAACTCATTAACAATTTTACCACGTCCAACATTTATTAAATACGCTGTTGGTTTCATTAAATCAAAAGCAGATGCGTTAAATAAATTATCTGTTTGATTATTTAATGGTGCATGAATACTAATAATATCACTTGTTCTTAACAATGTATTAAAGTCTACACAAGGATATGGCTGCGACATATTTTTACCACTCGTTGAGTAATACTGAATTTCACATCCGAAAACTTTCGCTATTTGCGCTACTTTTTGTCCAATATCTCCCATTCCAACAATTCCCCAAGTTTTACCTTCTAATTCATAAAAGGTTTCTTCAAAATGTGTAAACAATGGATTCATACTATATTTACCAGATGTTACATATTGATGATAATAATTGTTTTTATGATATAAATCTAATAACAACGCAAAAGTATGTTGTGCTACACTATTTGTGGAATACCCTTTTACGTTACAAACAGTTATTTCTTTTTCTTTACAATATGCTATATCGATATTATTAAAACCTGTCGCTGTCACACAAATCAATTTTACCCTGTTAGCTTCTTGTAATTCCTTTTTACCAAGCAATTTTTTATTTGTGATTATTATAGTTGCTTCTTTCACCGTATTTGGTATTTCTTCTTGCTCTATATCAGATAGTATTGTCACTTCTCCAAAATCAGTAAGTTTTGACATATCCATATCTTTACCTAATGTATCACCATCCAAAACAATAATCTTCTCACTCCCATTATCCAATAAAGAGATAATATCAGCCAATGATTTATCATGAAGATAGTCTCCCAATATGATAGCTTCTTCCACTAACTCCATTCCTAAATCATTATAACTTCCATACATAACTCCATCTATTATTGGAAAACTAATATTCTTATTTAACATAGCTAATCCTAATGCTTTAGAAGTAATATCATCAAAAGTAGCCATTTGATTTATTATATCTTTTTTTAAATCATATTGTTTTTGAACACTAATTTGAATACAAGTCTCTAACGATTCTTTTTTTATTAATAGTTCTCTAAATGTAGTGTTAAACAATAAAGGTAATACAATATTATATACTTCCATAGGAACCTTACCATAACCTTTAGTAAAACTATTCAATAGAACAAGAGCCCACTTCTCATCTTTAATTTCATCTTCTATTTTCATCATTATTCTCCTCAAAAAAATACACCTTTATTCTTTGTCGTTCTTGCTTTGTCATATCAATATAGAAAACAAAACAATATTCCATACTCTTTTTTTGTCGATTATATTTTAATACATTATAATTTAAATATCTACTTTTACTTTCTTTAACTCCTCCACCACAAGAGGAACCACCTGAAATAACATACATATCTTTATCTTTTGTAAAGAATGGTAAATGTTTATGTCCATGAAATACATACTGAACATGGTGCGCATGTAACCAAGACACCACTTCTTGGGCATCCACTAAAGTTTTAGAATTTTCTATAATTTTACCAACAAACATATTTTCGTGCCACTTTGTTTTTAAAAATGCATCTTTTGATATTTCTACAACATGATGATGTAACATCGCAACTAAAGTATATTCTTCAATGTTTTCGATACCTGCTAATTCTTCATCAATCTCACGTAATTGAATATTACCAACTTTACCACGTGCTAAATTACCTTCTACCATGGAATTCATTTTAATAATAATAATTTTCTCGTTCTCTAAAACCTTAATATTTTCGCCTAATAAGTAGGCTACTACTTTAGCCTTTTGTTGTTTAAACATATTAAATCCATGAACAATTACATCATGATTTCCTAAAATAAAAGTAACATCACTTCGATATTTTCTTTTCAACATATTCATAAATGAAGAAGCTTCATACATATTCTTACGGTTTGGTGAATTCATTAAATCACCAGTAATTAAAAATTGTAATTTAGAAGCATCTGGTAAAATCTGATATAACTTATCCAAATTATCTTCTAATATAATCTTACCTTTCATCTTATTCTTGGTTCCTAAATGAAGATCACTTAGTTGAATAAAATAACTAAAATCTTCTTTTTTCACTTCTTTATCAAATACGATTCCTTTTTTGATTTTATCAAATATTATAGTAACTTCATTAAGGTTATTAATCGGGTAAAAAATACATTCCGTTTCTTTCATCACTAATATTCCTGGCCATTGTTCTACTTGATACAAAGCATCCATAAAATAACTATGAACACCATAAAAAGAATAGTCTTCCTTTTCTAAAATTTTTTCACAAGCTAGTATTTGAATATTATCACCCTCAAATTGTTTGCAGTATTCTGCATCAGTAAATGCTTTATTAATGACATTATCTATTCCCCTACCTGCAATAAATAAAACATGATATTTAGGATATTGTTCTTCTTTATATTGAATTATTGTTTGAATATCATTCATCATCTCTACTTCATCAGGATTCGTTTGATGAAGTTTTTGATATATCGTATATTTCTCTTTTGTTAGTTCATTAAAAAATGGTACAGAGATTTCTTTATCAACTAACCACTGATTTATTAAAAGAAAAGTATCATAATTAATAAATAAACGTTGTAAAAATGTTGATGTAGGATTATATAAAAATAGTAAATATGCGTTTATTACATCATATTCATTCATAAGTAACCTTCTTTCTCATTACTATATTATAAACAAAAACTAATTTAATAATATTACGTATTGTAACATTTTATCCATTATATACTTTTTATAATACTATATATTAATAAAAACAGAAAATATTTTATAAAACAAAAATTTTTTTATACATTTTTCTTTGGCTAAAATGACAACAAATGACATTTATCACACAACATTGCGTATTCGCATTGACATTCGATTAAAAATACCGTATTATTTATTGCGTAAACGCAACTACATATAAGGAGGAACTTATGATACAAGAAATTATAACATTATTATCTACACGAAAGGACTTTTTCTTAAGCTTACTATGGGAACATATTTATATCTCCTTGATTGCTATTATAATTGCGACAATTATCGGCCTATTTTTAGGAATATGTATTAGTGAATATAAGAAAAGTTCGAAATTTATATTAAATATAATAAATTTCATTTATACAATTCCTTCTATTTCACTATTGGGATTTTTAATTCCATTATCTGGAATTGGTAATACAACTGCTATTATAGCATTAACTGTATATGCCCTATTACCAATGGTTAGAAATACCTACACAGGAATTACAACGATTGATAATAATATTATTGAAGCTGCCAAGGGAATGGGAAGTACAAATTTTCAAATATTATATAAAATCAAACTTCCATTAGCTATTCCTGTTATTATGTCTGGTCTTAGAAACATGGTTACAATGACAATTGCATTGGCAGGTATTGCCTCTTTCATTGGGGCTGGTGGCTTAGGAGTCGCAATTTACCGTGGAATTACAACAAACAATAGCACAATGACTATTGTCGGTAGTTTAATGATTGCATTATTAGCGCTAATTATTGATTGGATCTTCGGAATATTAGAAAGAACATTACGTCATAGAAGTAAAAGTACCCATAAAACGAAAGTACTTATGGGGCTTGTAGCTGCTCTTTCAATAGGACTAATTAGTGTACCATTAATCACGAATAATAAAAAAGAAGAAGTCATTAATCTCGCTACTAAACCAATGAGCGAACAATATATTCTTGGTGAAATGATGAAAGAATTAATTGAATATGAAACAGATATCACAGTAAACATTACACAAGGTGTTGGTGGAGGAACATCAAATATTCAACCAGCTATGGAAAAAGGGGAATTTGATATGTACCCTGAATACACAGGTACTGGTTGGAATGCAGTATTAAAAAAGAATGGCCTCTATACAGAAAATCAATTTATGGAATTAGAAGATTTATATCAACAACAATATGATTTTAGTTGGCCAATGTTATATGGCTTTAATAATACCTATGGGTTAGTTGTTAGAAAAGAGATTGCTGATCAATATAATATTGAAACCTATTCTGATTTAGCTGCTATCGCAAGTCAATTAACATTTGGTGCTGAATATGATTTCTTCGAAAGAGAAGATGGATATGATGCTTTATGTAACGCTTATCAATTATATTTCAATAATACTATTGATTTAGATATCGGACTAAAGTATCAAGCTATTAATGAAGGAAAAATTGACGTTATGAATATCTTTACAACTGATGGACAATTAAGTGAGTCTGACGTTGTTGTTTTAACCGATGATAAAGAATTTTATCCTTCTTATGCTTGTGGTTTAGTTGTTAGAAATGAAATACTAACTAAATACCCCGAATTAGATGAAATATTTAAATCATTAAGTGATAGTATTGATGATACTACTATGGCTAAAATGAATTATGAAGTAGAAGAAAATGGAAAAGAACCTAAAGATGTTGCTCATGATTTTTTAGTAACAAATGGTTTTATAAAGTAGGTGAAAATATGGAAAGTATAATTACATTTGAAAACATAACAAAACAATATGATGATAAAACTATTTTAGAAGATTTTAATCTTTCTATCGCCAAAGGAGAATTCCTAACTATCATTGGTAGTTCAGGTAGTGGTAAAACAACAATATTAAAAATGATTAATGGTTTAATCCTTCCTACTAGTGGTACTATCAAATTACATAATCGTAATATCCAAGACGATAATATTATTGATATTCGTCGAAATATTGGATATGTCATTCAAGGAAGTGTATTATTTCCACACTTATCTGTTGCTGAAAACATTCTATATGTCCCTCACCTAAATCGAAAAAAGGATAAGGATAAAGATATCGATTTGGTTAAAAAATGGTTATCAATCGTTGGTCTTGATGAAGAGTTAATGTATCAATATCCCGATCAATTATCAGGTGGTCAACAACAACGGGTTGGAATCGCTAGAGCTTTAGTTACTTCTCCAGAAATTGTTTTAATGGATGAACCTTTTGGAGCTGTTGATGAAATAACAAGAAGTCAATTACAAAAAGAAATTAAAGATATCCATGCTAAAACAGGCGTCACTATTATCTTTATTACACACGATATAAAGGAAGCCTTGAAATTAGGAACAAAAGTGGTTGTTATGAATGAGGGTAAAATTGAACAATATGATTCACCAACTATCTTAAAAGATGCTCCTGCAACTCCATATGTTGTAGAATTATTAGAAAATATATACTAATTAATAATTATTAAAACCTCTCTTATGTTATACTAAACTAAGAGAGGTTTATTATATATGAAAAACATAAAGTTCTATTATTCAAATCATCTTTATTTCTATTTAATTAATATAGGTCTTTTAATTATAAATATATTTGGACTAATTCAAATATTTAGTTATTTTATTAGAATTACAAATATCGATTCACTATTCATAATTCTACCTATGCTAGTAATTATTAGTATATTATCTTTTTATATTTCTTTTACAGTATCAAAAAATATAACGCATAAAGAAGGTACCCTTTCTTTTCTGGATGATAAACTTATAATATCCATAAATAAGAATGTTACTACATTTATATATGATGATATAGAAACCAACAAATCTATCATACGTGCTATTTTCCCTATCGAAGATACTAAATCGATTAAAGTAACTGGACCTTACTATACAAGATATACAATCCAATCAAATGATACTACACTTAAGATTACATCCTCAATAAAAGAATCCTGGCAACCATGGACGTTGAAGGATTTATTATTTAAAGACGCATGTGAATCCAATACCAGTCTTGATCAAGTCATAAATAAATTACAAAACCTAAATAATAAAAATAAGTAGAAATTTCTAACTTTATACTAAAAGGAAGAATCATAAGACATGATTCTCCTTTTTTATATAGAACAACTTTTATTTTATATTTTTCATATCTAAAAACTCTTGATAACGTTTATCAATAATAAATTTAACTTTTTGGTAAATCTCCTCTGTATTTTCAACATAGAAATAAGCATTATCAAAAGTCTCTTTACCAAATAAATCATTTACAAAAATGTCATAATCTTCTAAATAAAATCTGTATTGTTTTGCGAACTTAGTTTTATCTGTGTGATAGTATGCTTTAGCAAACTGATTTCCTTTTGTATTCAATTCTTCTGAAGATAGCACACCATCCATATCCATGACAAAAAACTTCCTACAATCTATATTATTGTTTTTCATTTCTATTGCATCAATTTCATCAGGAAAATCCTTTTTCAATTGTTTACTAGAAAACCCCTTTTCTATGCACCAACGTAAAAAGAATGCAATATGTGTACCACCATTAACTTGTGGTATATCTTTTGGTGCATTTTTAGCGCCCCAATGCCACTTAGCCTTATCATATATCATAAATACCATATATGTTTACTTTTCAAATGCTTCCTCATCAAAGAAAAGATAACAATTTGGGTGCTTGGTAACAACAGTAACTGGCCAATTATTATCCACAACTTTCTTTGACAGATGTCGCAATGCCTCTCTCTTTTTACTTCCATTAGCTTCTACTATCAATACCTTAGAAGCTAATAGTTGTTTTATTCCTAATGTAATTCCTTGCGCTAATTTCTTTTCCGATTCAAAATACTTTTGTCCAACCGTTTGTGTCTTCTCATCTAAATTAATGACATGCGCATTATTATCAAAATCTACACCAGGCTCATTAAAACCCAAATGACCATTAACTCCTACACCTAATAAAGATAGCGTAATTCCACCATGGCTATCTATATAAGTATCAGCCTTTACACATTCCTCTTTTAAATCATTCGCTAGAGAGTCAAAACTATGTATTTGTCTATCAGGAATATCAGCTATATCAAATAGGTTCTTTTTTAAATAGGATAAGCAACTTCCACTATCACTTTGATCTAAGCCAACCCACTCATCTAATTCAATATAAAAAGCTTTAGTCAAATCAATTTCTTTATTATTATGTGCCTCTACTAATAATTGTAAAGTTCTAACTGGTGTATCTCCCCCCGCAAAACAATACAACCCTTCTGGATGTTTTTTTATAGTTGTAATAATTTGTTTCGCCGCTTCTTGACTCATCTGCTCATAATTCTTAGTAATTATTATTGTATTATCAGCCATTCTGTTTATCTCCTAGTGATGCGAATTGTGGTAAATGTTCTTTATGAGCTTCTATCATTTCATCAATAATCTTTCTTGCATCTTTATCACTAGTAGTTAATGGATTAATTGTTAAAGCTAGTAAAGCTGTTTCATAATCCCCTGTAATAGCAGCCTTAGCAGTTAGTTGTTCGAAGGATTTAATTTGTTGAACTAACCCTTTAATTTGTACAGGTAATTTCCCAGTAGTAATAGGTATTGGTCCTTGGGCAGTGATTTTACAATTCACCTCGACTGCAACATTTGGATCCATATCCACAATGGCCCCATTATTTCTAGTATTTACTACTTGAACATCACCCGTATTATTATAGATAGAACAAATCAAACTACAAGCAGCATCACTATAATATGCTCCTCCACGCTTTTCTTATTGTTTAGGTTTATCATCTAAATTTACATCTTTATATAATTCAAATAGCTCATCTTCCAATTTTTGAACTACTTGAGCACGAGAACCATCATTTTCTATCGCTTTTTGTTGTGCTTCTAACATCATTGATGTTTGGTAATAATAACGTAAATAATCAATTGGTATCATTCCTAATGCTCGTAAGAAATCAGGATCCCAACCTGTGTCTTCAATATTTTTTAAAGATACGCCATCTTTGTTCTTTATTTTAAGTTCTATTACTTCTTTAGTTACATCTTTTCCATCTAAGTATATCTTTTTAGCGAAAACCAAATGATTAAGTCCGACAAATTCAATATATACCCTTTCTTCTTCTACATTTAATAATCTAATTATATCTTTTTTTATTCCTAAAGGCCCATTACATAAACCTACAAACTTTGTGTGTGGACTATATTTAATTACTGCTTCACTTATCATTCCTGCTGGATTTGTGAAACTTATTAACCAAGCATTAGGACATAGAGTATCCATCTCTTTACAAATATCCAAAATGATAGGAATAGTTCTAAGACCTTTAAACATTCCTCCTGGGCCATTTGTTTCTTGACCTAAAACATTATATTTAAGAGGAATTAGTTCATCTTTTTCTCGTGCTTCTAACCCACCTACACGAAATTGTGTAGTTACAAAATCCGCATCTTTTAATGCTTCATGACGATTTAATGTTAAATGTACAGTAATTGGTAAGCCAGCCTTTTTTATCATTCGCTTAGCTAAATCCCCTACTATTTCTAACTTTTCTTTACCTTCTTCGATATCCACCAACCAGATTTCTCTAACTGGCAATTGGTCATATCTTTTAATAAAACCTTCAATCAACTCTGGAGTATAACTACTTCCTCCCCCAATAGTTGCGATTTTTATTCCTTGTCCCATAATATCGTCTCCTTTTCTCATATAATTTTATTATACAATCTCCATATCTAAAGTAAAGAAAGCCGTTACAAAAAAACACTCTTTTCAGATTTAGAAAAGAGTGCTCATATTAAAATTTTAAGTTTCTTGGTGTTCTTGGATAAGGAATAACATCTCGGATGTTTGTAATTCCTGTCATATACATAATAAAACGTTCAAATCCAATTCCAAATCCGGCATGGTTAACGCCACCATATCTTCTAAGATCAAGGTACCATTGTAATTCTTCTAATTCCATACCCATTTCTTTCATACGTTTTTCTAAAACATCATAACGCTCTTCACGTTGACTACCACCAACTAATTCTCCAATACCAGGTACTAATAAATCACAAGCGGCTACTGTTTTATTATCATCATTAATACGCATATAGAAAGCTTTAATGTCTTTAGGATAGTTAATTAGGAATACTGGTCCTTTAACTACTTCTTCGCACAAATAACGTTCATGTTCTGTCGCTAAATCAATTCCCCATTCTACTGGGAATTTAAATTTCTTTCCTGATTTCTTTAAGATATCAATGGCATCTGTATAGTCCAATCTTTTAAATTCAGAATCTTTAACATGTTGTAAACGTTCTAATAATTCTTTGTCTACAAATTGATTTAAGAATTCCATTTCCGCAGGTGCATTCTCTAAAACATATTGAATACAGTATTTAATGCAATCTTCAATTAAATCCATATCATCTTCTAAATCTGCGAAAGCAATTTCTGGTTCAATCATCCAAAACTCACTAGCATGTGTACTCGTATTAGAATTTTCTGCTCTAAATGTTGGTCCAAAAGTATAAACATCTCTAAATGCCATCGCAAATGATTCTACATGTAATTGTCCTGAGACAGTTAATGAAGCATGTTTATTAAAGAAATCTTCTTCATAATTTCCATCTTCTCTTGTCGTTACTGTAAAAGCTTCTCCAGCTCCTTCAGCATCATTTCCAGTTATTAAAGGTGCATGAATATATACAAAGCCTTGACTTTGGAAGAATTCATGAATCGCCATTGCTAGTAAAGAACGAATTCTAAAAGTTGCCATAAAAGTATTAGTACGTGGACGTAAATGAGGAATCTCACGTAAATATTCTAAAGAATGACGTTTCTTTTGTAATGGAAAATCATCATCACATTTTCCTTCAATCTCAATTTCTGTTGCTTCTACTTCAAATGGTTGTTTTCCATCTGGAGTTAATTTAAATTTACCAACAACACGCAAGGCACTACCTGTACCTAGTTTTGATACTTCTTCATAGTTATCTAAGGTTTCTTCTAAATAAACGATTTGGCAGTTTTTGAAGTATGTTCCATCATTTAAAGCAACAAAACCTAGCTTTCCATTATTTCTATTAGTTCGAACCCATCCTTCTAATTCTACATATTCTAATCCTTCTAATTCCATAGGTTCACCATTTAAGAATGCTTCATATAATTCTCTGATGGTTTTAAATTCAAACATATACTTCCCCTCCTTGTTTTTCTTATAGTATATACATATTTTAATAAACTAGTCCAGTTTATTTTTCACTATTCATCTTAATTACTAATTCTTGAATCGCAACAACCACATCTACTGGTTGTACTTCTACATCTGTTGGAACTGTAAAATGACTATGTGTAAAATCAACAATTCCTTTAATACCTAATGAAATTAGGCGGTCCACTGTTTCTTGTACATCATTTGATATCGCTAAAATAGCGATTTTACATCCCTCAGGAAACGTTTTTTCTAAATCTTCAATAGAATATAGTTTTACTCCAAAACGTTCTCCCTCTTTATTTTTATCTTGATCGTAACCACATACAATTTTACCAACTGTATATTGCCAACGATTATATTTTAAAATAGCACTTCCTAGATTTCCAATACCAATTAATATGATTGGTTCATCCAAACCAAGACCTAGCACTTCACTCAATCCATCAAATAGATGTTTTACATCATATCCTTTACCTCTTCGACCAAAATTATCTGTCTTTGATAAATATGTAAAATCACGACGTATTGTTGTATCTTGAATACCTGTAGTTTCGTATAACTCACTAGATAAACATACCTCTTTGCCTTCATGTTGCATTTTACGTAATGCTTTTAAATATACAGGAAATCTTGACATTGTAGCCTTTGATATTTTCTTTGCTTTATCCATCATTGCACCTCTTTTATAGATTCATTTTCTAAATCAATGTTTGGTTTTACTCCTAAATCCAAAGAAGTAAACATAGATTTATCATACATCGACTTAGCAGCCAATGCAATCATCATTGCATTGTCAGTACAACATTTCATTGGTGGCATAGATATTGTCACATCTGACAATCCTTCCACCGCCGCTTCCATTCCTTTGCGTAAGCCACGATTGGCACTCACCCCACCAGCTAATAATATCTGTTTTACTTGATATTCCTTAGCAGCTTTAATAGTTTTAGAAATCAGAACATCTAATACTACACTTTGAAATGATGCTGCTAAATTAGCGTGGTTTATTTCTTCCCCACGTTGCTTGGCATTGTGTGTTAAATTAATGACTGCAGACTTTAGTCCACTAAATGAGAAATTATAAGAATTATCATCTAATGGTTTTGGCAAGCTATATGTTGCTTCTCCTTCAGCAGCTAATTTATCAATAATAGGACCTCCAGGATATGGTAAATTTAGAACTCTTCCTACTTTATCATATGCTTCACCTACTGCATCATCTAAAGTCATGCCAATAACTTCAAAAGATAACGATTCTTTTATCAATACTAATTCTGTATGTCCACCACTAACAACTAAACATAAACATGGATATTCCATATCCTTTTCATACTCATTAGCATAAATATGTCCAGCAATATGATGTACACCAATTAATGGTTTATCAAATGTTAAGGCTAAAGTTTTAGCTACTTGTAACCCAATATGTAAAGAACCAACTAATCCAGGTCCTTTAGTAACAGCAACTGCATCAATTTCTTCCATTGTTACATTTGCTTCTAAAAGAGTTTGCTTCAATACCATCGAAACGCACTCTACATGTTGACGACTCGCTATTTCTGGCACAACTCCACCATACATAGCATGCGTATCAATTTGTGAAGCTATTACGCTTGAAAGAAAGTCTCTTTTATCTTTTAATACGGCCATTGCCATCTCATCACAGCTTGATTCAATCGCTAATATTAATGACATATTTACACCTCCATTTCTTTGAACATCAAATACGCATCTTCATGTGTATCTTGATAGTAATTTTTTCTTGTAGCAACAATCTGAAAATCAAATCCTTCATATAAATGAATGGCTCTATTATTAGAAACTCGAACTTCTAGAGTTATACTTGTATATCCTCTTTGTCTAGTTGCATTAATACAAGCATCCATTAATATTTTTGCATATCCTTTTCCTTGATACTTTTTTCGTATTCCAAGGGTTGTAATTTGTGTTTGATCTCCTAGCAACCAGAAACCAATATAACCTAATATTTCTTCATCATTTTCTAATACTATATTATTAGAAAATTGATTTTGATTTATTTCATAAATAAAATTATCTTTTGACCAAGGTGAAGAGAATATTTCCTGCTCAATTTCTTCAATAGTATCTAAATCTGATAATTTCATATCTCGAACTAACATAATTTCTTAGCCTCAACACCTTTAATATAAT
>JBKEBJ010000427.1:0-20452 GCA_047973105.1 Coprobacillaceae bacterium
GGAATATTCACTTTATACAACAGTTATAGGACAAATAGCATGTGCCTTACGAATACTTTCCACACCTGCCTCTGATAAACCCCAATGTTTAATTTTACCTTCTTCCATTAACTCCTTCATAGTATTAGCGACAACTTCAATGGGAGTATTTGGATCAATACGATGCAAGTAATATAAGTCAATATAATCAGTCTGTAGCCTTTTCAACGATCCCTCTAAAGAATCTCTAATAGCTTCTGGTCTTGCATCTAATACTTGTTTCCCATCAATTTGTTTAATTCCACACTTAGTAGCAATAACTACTTCATTACGATACGGTTTTAAAGCCTCACCGACAAGCGTTTCATTGTACATAGTACCATCTTCATTTTGATAACATTCGGCTGTATCAAACATCGTTATCCCTGCTTGATAAGCACCGCGTATTACATCAATCATCTCCTTTTCATCTGCTGGTTTTCCAAATCCATGTGTCATTCCCATACAACCTAATCCTATTGCGGATACTTCTAATCCTTGACCTAAAACTATTTTATGCATTTTTTTCTCCTTTTCCGAACACTTTTGTATATTTTTTCAACCAATATAGTATAGAGATATACTTTTCACATATACAAATTCAAAAGTATTTTAATATCAATACTTGTCTGTAATGTTCTCCATTCTATGTTCCAATATTAGTATCGTTATAGACATTGTATCAGTTAGAGTTCACTCCAAGTCAAATAAAAATCAATTTTTTATAAATAATTTATTTCTTGAAATCTCTCCATATCTATCCTTTCAAAACATTAGAAGTATCAATAAGTAAAATAACTTCCTTTTCTCAGTAATACAATCAGTATTACACTTTCTTCTCATAATAAAATCTTCTTTATATACTTGTGATATTGTTACTGATATATTTTGTACTTTAATAATATTATTTTTCAAACTAACTCTACTTTCTTTGATATAAAAACAGCACTACTTCAACATGAAGTAATGCTTTTATTTGATATGTTAATTATATCGTATTTATAAATTATTTTCGACTTAATTTTACAATTGATTCGATGTGACATGTTTGTGGAAACATATCCACTGGCTGTACATCTGATAGACTATATCCAGCTTCAACAAATTGTTTTACGTCTCTAACAAGTGTTGTTGGATTACAGCTAATGTAAGCAATCTTTTTAGGATTTAATTTAATTAGATACTCTATAAATGAAGTTTCTAATCCTTTACGTGGTGGATCTACTACAACTACATCTGGTGATGTTTTCAAATTATCTACAACATCTTCTACTAATCCACATTCAAATGATACATTCTCAATATTATTATTTATAGCGTTTGTTTTAGCGATTTCTACTGCTTCTGGCATAACTTCAATTCCAATAACTTGTTTTGCTTTATCCGCAAGATTCAAAGATATTGTCCCAATTCCACAGTAGGCATCTAATACTACTTCATCTCCTTGTAAATCAAGCAATTCAATAGCTTTAGTGTAAAGTACTTCTGCTTGTTTTGTGTTTACTTGTAAGAAAGAACGGGCAGTTACATCAAATGTCTTACCTAAAATTTCTTCTTTAAAGCTTGGTTCTCCATGAATCACTTCCGATGATTCTCCAAATATAGCTGAAGATTTCTTATTATTAATATTATGAATAATACTTACAACATTAGGAAACTTCTCTATGATAGCTGGAATGATTTTTGATTTTGGGAACAAGCTCTTTGAGCGAGTAATGATAATAACCATCATTTGTTCTGTATGAAATCCTTTTCTAACAATAATATGACGAATATTTCCCGTATGTGTTCTTTCATCATATGGTTTTTCATTAAACTCCATAAGTATATTCTTTACCCCAGTAACAACTTCATCAATTCCTGGAAGATTAATTTTAAAGTCTGTAACAGGAATTAGACGATGGGAGTTATTAGAAAATACCCCTGTTTCCATTTTCCCATTATGTAAACGAACAGGTACTTGTGTTTTATTTCGATAATGCCATGGCTCTTTAGCTTCTATCGTTTCAAGAATAGTTACTTCTTTGAAAATATCATGTTTGAAGAAACTATCCCTTACTATTTTAGATTTAAATATGCGTTGTTTTTCATAACTTAGATGTTGTAATGGAATTGTACTATCTAACGCTTTATTATCCACTTCCATTCGACTACTAGATTTCACTTCTAAGTTTATTAATTTTCCATATGCATATCTTTTTCCAACTTTAGTAATACGAACTGTACCTCGTTCTTCTGGTAAAGCTCCTTCAACAAAGATAACAAAGCCATCATGTTTAGCTACCCCTAATCCTTCATATGTTAAATCTATAAATTCTACTTCTATTCCGTTATCCTTTTTTATTACTTTGTTTTCCATTTTAGATTCCTCATTTCTATATGTATCACTCTACAATCTCTGCTACTCTTCCAACAATACCACTTTCTAATTTAACCTTAATACCTCTAGGGTGATTTGATGAATTCGTTAAAATTCGTTCAACAACACCTTTTGTTAGTTTACCAGTACGCTGATCTTGTTTTTGAATTACCATAACACTTTGTCCTATATGTATATGTTTTCTAATCGTATGTTCCATGCTTTCCCCCTTATATTAAAGTTAATAGTTACGTTCTTGGTTTTCGATTTCTATTATTTGGTTTTTATTGTTATATGTCTTTGATTTTTTATTTGTTTCTTTGTTCTTAGAATGATAGTTTTTAGACTTCGAATTTTTATGTTTTGAAGGTTGTCTTCTTTGTTGTGGTTTCTCTTTTGGTGTCGTATTAACCATTGGATACTTTTCATTCTCAAGTACTTCAATATCTTTCTTAATTAGTTTTTGAATATCTTTTAGTAATCCTTTTTCTTGGAAATTACAGAATGATATTGCTATTCCATCATTTCCAGCACGTCCTGTACGCCCAATTCGATGAACATATGTTTCAGGAGTCTCTGGTAAATCATAATTAATAACATACTTAAGTTCATTAATATCAATACCACGAGATGCGATATCTGTCGCTACTAAAGCTTGTATTTCCATATTTTTAAATCTTTCTAAAGCGTTTTGTCTAGCCTTTTGTGTTTTATCACCATGGATTGCTTGTGCAGTAATCCCTCTTTTACCTAAGTCTCTAACAACACGATTAGAACCTCTTTTTGTGCGAGAAAAAATTAAAACTGAGACATTTCTATTGTTTTTAAAGAAATCTGCTAAAATATTAATCTTTCTTTTTTGATCTACAAAATAGACAAATTGTTTTATTGTATCTACTGTTGATGAAACTGGTGTAATAGAAACTTCTACTGGATCGACTAATAGTTTATCTATAATTGATCCCATCTCTTTTGGCATCGTTGCAGAAAATAATAACGTTTGTTTTTTTACAGGCAATAATTTCATTACACGACGAATATCGTGAATAAATCCCATATCCAACATACGATCTGCTTCATCTAAAATAAATATTTCAATCGCTGATAAATCAATATATCCTTGATTTATTAAATCAATAAGTCTACCTGGTGTTGCAACTAAGATATCAACACCACTCTTTAAGCTTTTTACTTGGCCACCTTGTCCTACACCTCCAAAAATAACTGCTGATTTTAATGGTAAATATTTCCCATACACACTAAAACTTTCAAATACTTGTAAAGCTAATTCTCTTGTTGGTGTAAGAACTAACGTTCTAATCTTACGTTTTGCATTATTTTGTTTTTCTTTTGAAAGAATTTGTAATGTTGGTAAAGCAAAAGCCGCTGTCTTTCCCGTTCCTGTTTGTGCTAATCCTAATATATCATTACCTTCCAACGCAGCAGGAATAGTTTTTTCCTGAATTAGTGTTGGTGTAACATAAGATTGTTCTTGTAGTACTTTTAATATTGGAGTACTAATTCCTAATTGTTTAAATTCCATATGTCTTCCTTTTCTTTTCATTGTGATATCTCTTGATTTACACAACCAAAAGAAAAGAGTGTCCTCACTCTTATTCAAAATCAATATTTTAATTTTTCGAAATGAATGTCGCAATATATTATATGATAATACTTTCTTGTCAAAAAGTAAACAAAGATATCTCAATAATCAAAGATATAGCGTAATTATAACAATTTTATTTTTTATCCCATACAAATAATCATAAAACATAGAAAATATCATTGTTTTTCATAATCTTGACTTTGTACCTAAATGACTCCTCTTTGTAATATTTGTGGGTTGGAAACAACAGCTCTTCGAGTTAATTCATCTTTATTTATTATACGATACCCACTATTCATTTTTTCTAAAACTTTCTCTTCACAAAGTTTATTTAATAATCGAAACATATGTCGATAACTCATATCAACCGTGGCTGATACATCACTCAATATATCATTGAAAATATTATTATATGCGGTTTGTAATATATAAAAACAAAGACGCTCTTCGCCTGTGTTTAAAGCAGCTGATACAAAATTATTAGAACTACGAATTAGCTTTAGCGCTAATTCATTTCCTAATTTATTTAAGAAGTTTACATTGGTAGTTAAATCTTTAACATATTGATTATATGGTATCATAATACATTCAAAATCAGTAAGAGCAATCAAAGTCGCTGTTACAGTTTCCATTTGCGCCATAAATTCAATATCGCCTACCATCCCTTCAGAAACATAATAACAAAGTACCAAGTTCTTTCCATTCGCAGTCATAGAACAGGCTTTAGCACTACCACTAACAACAATCCCAAGCCAAGTGATTGGCATTCCTTGTTCCATAATCTTCTCCCCAGCATCAAAATGCAAGCATTCACAAAAATCAAACCCGATATCTTGTAAACCATATTCTAGAAGTTTAGCCCGATGTTTTTTAGTCATCATTTGTCTTTTCATTCATACTCACCTCTTTTCTTTATCATAACAAATCTACTCTCTAAACGATAGGACATATGTCCTACCTAGTTGAAATTATAGATTGTTATACTATGGTTGAGGTGATAGAAATGTATCTACTATTTATATTATGTAGTATTGGCATCGTGATATATTTATTTTATAAAAGAAATCAACAAGTTAATAGAAAAAGAAAGGAAGATTATTGGGATAAAATAAAAAAAGCAGAAAACGATCACCAACAATGGATTATGAAACAATACTATCTAAAACATCCTACTAAATATAAAGAAGATAATGAAGAATAATAATAAAATGACAAAGAATAATGTTTTACATGTATCTTTGTCATTTTTATTATATATAGTTATTGCACTATTTTACTTGTAGGAACCATATGATACAATGGACCTTTTCCTTTTCCAATATCTAACCCATATTCTAATGCATTAGTAATATATATTTTAGCGTTTTCAATCGCTACTTTCAATGTATCCCCTTTTGCGAGGTTACAGGCAATAGCACTGGAAAGAGTACATCCAGTACCATGGGTATTTGGGTTATCAATATGTTTACCTTCAAACCAATACACTTCTCCATCATATAGTAAATCACTAGCTTCTTTAGATAAATGTCCACCTTTTAGTAAAACTGGAACATTAACCATATTAAATATATATTTAGCTACCTCTAACATATCCTCTTTATTATTTATTTTCTTATTCGCCAGTATTTCTGCTTCATAAATATTAGGTGTAATTACACGAGCTAAAGGAATTAGTTTTTTTACTAAAGCACTATATGCTTTTTCATTCATTAACCTTGAACCACTAGTAGATACCATGACTGGATCTACTACAATATTAATTGCATTATATTCTTTAAGTTTCTCAACTATTTTTTCAATAATATCAGGATTCGATACCATTCCTATTTTCACTGCATCAGGGGCAATGTCCATGAAAACAGCATCTATTTGTTTTTCTAAAAAGTCTGGAGATACTTCTAAAATATCATTTACGCCTAATGTGTTTTGAGCAACCAATGCAGTCATTACTGACATCCCATATACATCATGGGCGCACATAGTTTTTAAATCGGCTTGTACACCAGCCCCACCAGTTGGGTCTGTTCCAGCTATTGTTAAAACTTTCTTCATAATATTTCCTCCAATTCCATAAAATCACTAATATATATATCCACAATTTCTTTAATCATCGCATCTTGATAAGCATCTTGTACACCAATTACTTTACACCCTGCTTCTTTAGCACTTTTCGCTGCATAATAGACATCTTCAAAGACATATATTTGATCACTACTAACATTCAAAAGTTTTCCAAGATAATGATAAATGGCTTTTGTTTTCTTATTCAAATGTAAATCATTACACATATATATTTCTTCAAATAAAGTATCTATATTATACTTTTTCAATACTTTGATAATTAGTTCTTTTTCACCTGCTGATAGAATATATAAAGGGATTCCAAGCGTATAAGCTTGTTGTAAAAAAGAGAGTATACTATTTTTGGGTAATACTTTTTCTAAGTAGTAATTAGTTAGTAAATCTTTCATCTCTCTTTCTATTTCATCTAATGATAATTGTGGAAGATATTTAGTGTTTAGATATTCTACACCTTCATTAAATGTCATTGTTGATAATATTTTATCCACTTCACTATGTACTAATAATCCTTTTTCATGTAAATACAAGCTCCCTAAATGTTCCCAAACACTCATACTATCAAACATTGTACCATCAAAATCAAAGAGAAATATTTTATCCTTCATTAGTAAGCATTTCCTTTGTAACAGCGAGCAATGTATTGACTTTTTGTTTGATATTAGTAGCGCCAAAAATATCCGATACAATAGCTACTCCTGCTATACCTGAATTATGTAATTTTGATATATTTGACTCCTTAATTCCACCAATCGCTACAACTGGAATTGACACTGCCTGACAAATGTTTTTTAAAGTTTCTAAACTTGTATTTTGGGCATCATCTTTTGTTGTTGTTGTAAATACTGCTCCAACACCTAGATAGTCGGCGCCATCGTTTTCAGCTTTTATAGCCTGTTCAACATTTTGACATGAAACGCCCAGTATCATTTCTTCACCAATTATTTGGCGTACCTCTTTAGCGTTTAAATCATCTTGTCCGACATGCACCCCATCTGCATTAATATTTAATGCGATATCCACATCGTCATTTATAATAAGTGGTACTTGGTGTTTTTTACATAACTGTAATATTGATGTTGCTTCTTGGTGAAAAAATGTAGGTGATACATCTTTTTCTCTTAGTTGTAAAAGTGTAATTCCACCTTCTATTGCTTCTTCTACTTGTTCCTCTAATGTTTGTGAGTTTGTCCAACTTCTATCTGTCACTGCATATAACAACAAATGTTCTTTAATAGATATCATATTTAGACCTCTTCTCTAATTGGTTTTGGTCTATATGATACATAGCATCAATAATATAGTTTCGATAACTACTGTTTCCATCATGACTAGATAATCTTTCAAACGCTACCTCTCCACAAATTCCCATCGCTATAACGGCAGTCGTTGTTGCCTCTAATAAAGCGTCGTTATTAGCTGCAATATAACTAGTTGTAATGGCCGATAACATACATCCTGTTCCAGTTACTCTTGACATCATTTCGTGTCCATTATAAATAACATATGCTTTTTCGCTATTAGCAACAATATCAATCGCACCAGTAACAACAATAATTGCCTTTGTTTCATTCGCAAATTTCTTAATGAAACCCACTGTTTCTTTAATGTTATCTTTCGTTACTACATCATCGATAGAAGCATCTACACCTTGTACAGTATTGGTTCCTAAAGCTAAAGTTTTTATTTCTGAAATATTGCCTCTAATTACTTGTATATCTAATTCTTTAACAAGTCTAACAGCTGCATCAGTACGTAATTTACTTGCGCCAACACCTACTGGATCTAACAATACTGGATGCTTTAATTGATTCGCTCTTTTACCTGCTAGTATCATTGCTTCGATATTATTAGGGTTTGGTGTTCCGATATTTAAATGCAGTCCATTACAAATAGTCGTTATTTCTTCTACCTCTTCTATCGCATCTGCCATAATTGGTGAAGCACCACAAGCTAATATTATATTGGCACAGTCATTGACTGTTACATAATTAGTAATATTATGTATTACTGGTTTTTGTTCTTTAAGATTTTTTAAATATGTTTCTTTCATACGTTTCTCCTTTTCTTTAATAGGATACTAATTTCTTATATGACATATCCCAAAATAGATTTTCAAAAGCAAGACTATCAGCAAAGATATTTTCAATATGTAATACTTTTTCTTTGCTTTTATACTGCATTGCTTCATCTAATGCTTTAAAAAACCATTGATATGATTGTTCAAATTCTTTACTTGCGTACATTTCAATCCAACTTTTATATGGATTACTATCTAAAGTATCTTGATACATTTCTTTTAGTCTCTTACCATAATCACCATATGTCCAAGCACAAGGAAAGGCAGTCGCTAATATTTCTGCAATACCGCCACTTTGCGCCACACTCAACATATTTGATGTATAAGCTTTATTAAATAAAGCTATCTCATGTTCTTCTAATTGACTCTCTGTAATCCCAAAGTTCCTCATGTATTCTCTATGTAATTGTATTTCTGTATGTAAAGTGTTATATAATACATCAGAAAATTTGTATAGTAAATCTTCTTTTTTAGATTTTGTTACTCCTAATGCAAAAACTTTAGCATATTCCAATAAGTAATAATAATCTTGTATTAAATAAAATTGAAATGTTTCCATTTCTAGAGTACCCTTTCCTAATTCTTGTAGAAACGAATGTTGAAAACCGTACTCCCAATAATCCCCCATCTTTTCTTTTAAATTTTCTGTAAATGACATCTATTTCCTCCTTTCTTGGAGTGCATATAAAAACACCCCACAAATATTTTGCAGAGTGAAATATATAAAAATATATTCACTACTTTGTTCCCTTCGCTGGTGTTAACCAACAGGTTCAAAGGGTCAGGTTTTACCTTCTCAACCCATTACTGGGTCCCCCTACAAATTACGATATTATTCTAGCACACAATGTCCCTTATAGCAATAACCTACGAAAACTATCATTTCGAAATACTCGATTATATTAGTTCACATAAACTTATTATTAGGCTGATATAATACACTTATCTTGTTATGTTTATACGTATGATTATTAAGTATAAGTCGACAATTATTTTAGGAAATATATTAAAAGGAGAACAATACATGTTAAAGCTGACAGATATCCGTAAATCTTATAAAACAGCCAATTTTGTACAAACCGCATTAGATGGTGTTTCTATTACTTTTCGCAGTAATGAATTCACTGCTGTATTAGGACCTTCTGGTTCTGGAAAAACAACGATGTTAAATATCATTGGTGGATTGGATCACTATGAATCTGGTGATTTAGAAATAGATGGTATTTCTACTAAAGAATACGCATCACGTGATTGGGATACTTATCGAAATAATCGCATTGGTTTCGTTTTTCAAAGCTACAATTTAATCCCTCATCAAAGTGTTCTAGCGAATGTAGAACTTGCGCTAACATTAAGTGGTGTTTCTACTTCTGAGCGCCAACAACGCGCTAAAAAGGCATTAGAAGATGTTGGATTAGCAGAACATATTCATAAAAAGCCAAATCAACTTAGTGGTGGACAAATGCAAAGGGTTGCAATTGCTCGTGCTCTTATCAACAATCCAGAAATACTACTAGCCGATGAACCAACTGGGGCTCTGGATACAAAGACAAGTAAACAAGTAATGGAATTACTTACTGAAATAGCTAAAGAACGATTAGTTATTATGGTTACTCATAATCCTGAACTTGCGAAGGAATATGCGAATCGTATTATTCAATTAACGGATGGACAAATTGTATCAGATAGTCGTCCATTTGATCCTTCTGAGGAAAAACAACATGAGAATCGAAAAATACGAAAAGCGAGTATGTCGTTTTTTACGGCGATTGCTTTATCCTTCAGCAATTTAATGACTAAAAAAACACGTACTCTTATTACTGCATTAGCTGGATCTATTGGAATTATTGGTATCGCTGCAATACTTTCTTTAGCCAATGGTATAAATCTTTATATTGAAGATGTAGAACGAGAAACATTGAGTCTTTACCCCTTATCCATACAACAATCTGGATTAGATATTACAAGTATGATTGGGGATCCAGGAGAGAATACTGAATCTTCATCCAATGGAAGTAATAAAGAAGGCGTATCTGAAAGAAGTATGATTAAAAATCTTTTCTCCTACCAGAATCAAAATGACATTGGTTCTTTGAAACAATATATGGAAGAAAATGAAAAGAAAATCAGTCCTTTGGTAAATACTGTACAATATGTATATAATATAACTCCTCAAGTATACTTATCTGATACTTCAAAAAGTGTAGAACAAGTAAACCCTGATTCTATATTAAGCAGTATGGGAATGTCAACTGAAAACATGACTTCTGCAATGGGCCTTGGAAATATTGGCAGTATGAGTTCATTCCATGAATTACCAGGTGAAATTGATATGTTTGAACATCAATATGATGTAGTCGCTGGTCGTTGGCCTAAAGAATATAACGAAGTAATACTTGTTTTATCCTCAAGTGGTAAAGTATCAGATTATCTACTTTATTCTATGGGAATTCATGAACGTAGTGAATTACGTTCTATGATTGAATCTTCAATCAATGGTAAAGAATTTGATTTTGGGGAAGAAACAGGTGCTAATACCTATTCATACGAAACACTGATGTCTCCAACATTTAAAGTAATTAATCCAGCAGATCGTTATCAATACGATGAAGAGTATAAAATTTGGGTAGATCGTTCTAACGATACTAACTATATGACAACAGTTGTTAATGATGGAGTGGAACTAAAAATTGTTGGAATTGTTAAACCTGACTCTGATGCAACTATTTCAACATTATCGGCAGGAATTAATTACTCTCCCGAGCTTACTCAATATTTAATGGATGAAGCAAAAGATAAACAAATTGTAAAAGATCAAATTGCGAATCCGACAATCAACGTTTTAACAGGAAGATCTTTTATTGAAGAAAATGAAGAGAATCAATCACAATTCAATTTTTCAGATTTAATTAGTATTGATGAAAGTAAGATTGCCAGTGCATTTAATTTGGATACATCAAATATGAACTTGGATTTTTCAAATCTTGATGGTCTATCTTTAGATATCCCTGCAGATCAAATGCCTGCATTAAATTTAGATATGGCTGCTATTACAAGTTCTATTGCGAGTCAAGTAAATATTCCTACTGAACAATTAACAGGCGTTATCTCATCTGTTTTAATGGATTTTATCATTGAAGAAATTACTAATGGTGTAACAGATCCTGCCCAGATATCAGCAGATTTAACTGCTTACTTAGCTCGACCTGATGTCCAAGAATCAATTAATAATCAATTAGCAGGTGTTATTGATCCAACGCTTATAGAATCACAAGTAAGTATAGCGCTTCAAAATTATATGCAAACGGCTATGCAGGGTTACATTACCCAAATGTCAACGCTTATTCAATCGCAAATTGAAAGCCAAAGTACTGCGATTATGCAACAAGTTATGTCTCAGCTACCAGAACAGTTAAAAAATGGACTAAGCATTGATGCACAAGCATTTGAAGAAGCATTTCAACTTAATATGAATGAAGATGAACGCTTAAATTTGATGAACACATTAATGAATCCAACAGAAAGTACGTATGAACGTAATCTAACTACACTTGGATATGCAGATTCTGATGTGCCATCACAAATCAATATTTATCCTTTAAACTTCCAATCTAAACAAGATATTTTAGATATGTTAGATACTTATAATGAAGACATGGAAAAACAAGGTGAAACAGACAAAGTCGTTCGTTATACAGATTTAGTAGGTACTATGATGACTTCTGTTACTGACATTGTTAATACCATCAGTTATGCCTTAATTGCCTTTGTCGCTATATCATTAGTTGTTTCTTCTATTATGATTGGTGTAATTACTTATATCTCTGTTATCGAACGTAAAAAGGAAATTGGTATCTTACGAGCCCTAGGTGCTAGTAAACGAAATATTCGCCGCGTCTTTAATGCAGAAACCTTAATTATTGGTTTTGTTGCGGGTATTCTTGGTATTAGTGTTACTGCTCTAATTTGTATTCCAGCCAATATCTTTGTTTCTAATGAATTTGGTATTGATGGTATTGCCCAATTACCAATTATGGGAGCTGTAATACTCGTTATTGTTAGTATGGTATTAACATTTATTGCTGGGTTATTCCCATCCTCAGCAGCAGCACGTAAAGATCCAGTTGAAGCTTTACGTAGTGAATAAATAGTAGTAGTAATTAAAAAAGAACCGATAGTTCGCTTACAAGAGCGCTATTGGTTGTTTTATTGTTTATTAATACCTTATTAAAGATCATTTTCAGAATATATAATAACTTCTCGACTTTCTTTTGGTAAGTAGAATTTCTTCCATTCTTTTTCATCTTCATTTTCTCCAAAAGGTATAAAAGTAAGTAATGTTTCATTACTATGTTCTTTCTTTTGAGATAAATAGTAGTATTTGCCTTCAAAAACGACAATTCTACGGATTCTTTCTGGATAATTTTCTCTGTTAATTCGATAACCCAAATAGTCTGGATTACTATATTCTGGAATATTTTGAATCGTTCTGTGTTCTTCAAATTCAATATAATATTTTGTACCAATTTCTTCTAATCTTGGTTTTTTTCCTTTATTCAAAACTAAGACAAGTTGATTTCTCCAAATTTGTAATGTTCCAGCAAATTCTAATTTAGAGTCATTGTTTTTTAATTCTGCCATTGATTTCCCCCATCTGCCGCTACATAGTAATTGATAGTTAACCTATTGTATAGCCAATTTTTCAATTATTACGGCCCTTTCAAAGTTTTATACTTATAGTATAACATATATCCAATTTATTGATAATATATTTGTTTATACTTCTTATAAAGTATCGCATATTTTTCTTTTTAGAAATATTAAAATCGAAGAGTAAAAGTTGTCCATTCATCTTCTATACTATCAACGATGATTTTTCCATTAATGCGTTCCATTATTGTAGCAGCGATAGATAACCCTAGACCATAACTACCATCTTGTGTGCGAGCATCTTCACTACGATAAAAACGATGAAAAATTTTATTTATATCTTCTTTAGGAATACCTTTTCCGGTATTAGTGATAGCTAAACTAATATCTTTTTTTTCTTGTTTTATAACAATATTTATTTGTCCATTACTATTGCTATATTTAATTGCATTATCCAAAATAATAGTAATCACTTGATGGATAAGATTAGCATCATTATATATTGTAGTATCACCTATGTTATTAATTGTAATTTCTAATTTCTTATCTTGTATTAGTAAATCTAATGGGTATAATACTTCCTCTACTATTTCTTGTAAAGATATTCTGGATTGTATAAGTTCTGTATCATCTTCAATCTTGGCTACAGTAATGAGATTCTGTATTAATTGTGTCATTCGATCTGTACCGCTTTTAATATTATCTAACCATTCTTTTTGACTTTCAATTGTTTCATCCATATTGGCTTGTAAAACACCACAGTTAGCTTTAATGATACTGATTGGTGTTTTTAATTCATGAGAGGCATCTGCAATAAATTGTTGTTGTTGTTCTAATACATCAACCATTGGCTTAGTAGCACGTTTTGAAAAATACAAACAGAAAAAGAAAAACAATAATAACAAAATGATTCCTATAATACTTAAACTAACTAATAACATTTGTAAAGATCTTTGAGATTCTGTAATATCAATTAGACGTATACCATAACAATCATCTAATTGCTTTACATCCACTTCATCAAATCCACTAATATCCAATTCTGCAGGTGATACATTATACTGCCAAATTCTATCATTTATTTCTATTTTCCCTTCACTTTCTCCTTGAATAGTCAATTCTTTTGCTTTATCAAAGACACTATCAGATAACCCTTTAATAGATGTAACCTTATACAATATATCTTCCTTATTTACTACCATTACAACATGTGAACCAATATCTGACGATTCCTTTTCTGATAAGGCCGTATCAGAGAACATATCGTTTATATCTATATTTTTATCTGTTGAAGTAATGCGTATTTCATCCAAACTGCTTAATCTAGTATTATTATTCACCTCTGTATTAGTATATGACAACATGTAAATAGCGACTAAAGCAACAATAACAATAACGCTTATAATTGACATCATTAATTTTAAAAAATATCTACGTGTTTTCTTTATTGTCTTCATCTTTCTTCATACCTCAAAATATACCCAGTACCACGAATTGCTTTAATGATAACTTGACTATTAATTTCTCGGAGTTTTTTACGTAATAAAGATACCTGTGTTTCCACATTCCCTTCAATTGCTTCAGTATCATAACCCCAAATCTTCTCTATGATTATTTGTTTTGATAATACGCGTGTATTATTAAGTATCATCATTTCTAAAATTTGTGCTTCTTTACTTGTTAATTTAACAGATTTATTATTACACGTTAACATAAGTTGTTCACAAAGTAATGTACAATCTTCAAAATTAACAAGATTATCATTTATCAACTCTGGTTGTCGCCTAAGTAAAGCTCTTATTCGAGCAAGCAATTCTTCCATATCAAAAGGCTTTGTTAGGTAATCATCTGCCCCAGTATCTAAACCAAGTATCTTATCTTTTATTTCTCCTTTGGCAGTAAGCATAAGAACAGGTGTTGTAATACTCGATTCTCTTAATTCTTTAAGAACGGAAATACCATCTTTTTTAGGAAGCATAATATCCAATATTATGACATCATAAATACCAGTAAGTGCATTATCTATTCCTTCTTGACCATCAAAAGCTAAATCTATAGAATAATGATTCTTTTTTATTACTTGTTCGATTGCTTTCGCAATTAATCTTTCATCCTCTACTAACAGTATTTTCATGTTATATTTCCTTTCTCATAAAACGTGGAACTTATTATTTGTAAGTTCCACTAAGTAATATATAATAGTATATTCATTTTTTCTATAATTACAAGGAGGACTAGTTTATTTGACCAGTCTCGTTATTTTCAGTGTTTTCATTATCATTTCTATATCGGAAACCTGAATCATCTGTTTCAAACCCTTCTGGTGCTTTATCACTCCAAGTTTGACCACCATCGTTTGAATACTCCCAACCTTCACCAGTATTACGAGCAATAGTATCACCTGTACTGAAGAAAGTACCATTACCCTCATATCCTTCTGGTACAAAGTTGGCAATTTCTTCTTCAATCTCTTTTAATAATTCATCGATTCTTGATTTGAAATCACTAAAGTTTGATTTTCCTTTTTCCTCCTCTTCTTTATCATCATTTAATTTTGTAGGTAAATGAACTTCTTCATCTTTAGCTATTGTATTCGTTAATGCGTCTGCCCGATTATTTGAAAAAAACAACCCTACAACTAATAACATAATAGCTGCTAATGTTCCGAAAATTAGTAAACTTCTTTTGTCTTTAAGTTTTTGAATCATAATATACTCCTACCTTTCTTTTTTAGTATAGTTGAAGTATATAATATAAACCTTTAGTGAAGCTTTAGCATATTAAAAATATTTATATAATAATTTAAATTATACTTTAATAAAATGACACTCATTATCTGAATGTCATTTTGTGCTAACGATCAACAAACTACTCTTTACTTCATATAATACGATTCCATTTTTCTTAGCTTAACTTTAATTATTACTACTAAAGATAATAAGCAACTACAAATTAGTATTCTAGTATCCATAGAATCTCCTGTTTTCACTTTTTTATTATCACTATCTTTAGGCTCTATTTTACTATAGACATCTTCTATCCAATATGCATATACTGTTTGATCTTGATTCACTGTATATCCAATATCATATTTTTCACCTTCACCTTTAGGTAATGTGTACCATCCACCAAATGAATATCCTTTCTTTGTTGGCACATTAGGGATATGTATTTTATTTACTACTAAATCTGGACTTTTAAAAATTTGGGGTGAAATTGTAGGTGTACCACCTTGTACATCAAATTGTACTGTGTACTCTTGTCCTTTCCACATGGCTCTCAGTATGATATGTGTATCGATTGTTTCTGGGAATGTATCTGTTTCAAAATCCCATCTACGATCTAAACTCGAAAACACTGCTGTTCCATCTAGATAATAAGGAATCCAACCATCGAAAATCATATCTGTTTTTTGTGGCGTACCGGGATTTTCAATTTTAGTATTAGAGAACACTATTTGATTAGCTATACTATTTTGTCCATTCATATTACCATTTTGTAAATCAAAAACGACAGTTTTATTCTCTATCTCAGGTCCAAAATAATTTATAATATCGTAGTTATTATAGACATAGTTTTTATCTATCTTAGCTATGTTAGGAAATATTTCTGTATAATTTATTGAAAATTCTCTTGGCTCTATTTTAATATTTGTATCATGTATTATTTGTTGTGCTTCCGCTTCTAGTAAAGTTGCTCTACTGGCTTTGTTTTTATTAAATATTGTATTGGCATCTATTTCAATATCGGCATACGCTCCATCACCACCCCAATTATATCCAAACCCAATACCGCCACCATCTCCACCAGCAACATTTTCTTGAAAAATTGTATTAGTTAATACCACTACTTTATTTCTCGCATAACTTTCATAAAGATAAATGACTCCACCATCTATTGTTGATTCATTAGCCATAAATTCAGCATTACTTATCGTTAGTTTATTATCATAATTATTATCACTTTGTAAGTAATCATAATAGATAGCTCCACCAATAAAAGCCTTGTTATTTTTAAATGTGCTATTTTCTATCGTGTTCTCTAATGCATCTGTCCATATCGCTCCGCCTTTACCGCCATATCCACTCCCTGGTTCATGTTTAATAATATTTGTTTCGTTTTCTTCAAAATCACACCCTACTATTTCTAATGATGTTGCTCGATTACGTCTATCTCCAAGCGCATCAACATTAATTGCACCACCTTGATAATACGCATAATTTCCTTTAAATAAACAGTTTGTGAATTGATGTTTATTTTGACGCAGTCCTCTAGCATGAGAAAATGCACCACCATTAGAACTTGCTTTGTTATTAATAAACTCACAACTATCTACTTGAACATTATTTGCCCATGTACCACCAGTTGCAACGGCACCGCCATCAGCTCTTGCAACATTCCCATTATACTTAACATTGTTTAATAAAACAGTATATGCAGTGTTATCTATACTATTATTTAATAATAATGCTCCACCTGCTGCTGCTATGTTATTATTAAAAGTACTGTTTTCAATGACTCCATTACATTTATTCAAATACACACCACCACCACCTGGAGCAAGTGTTGATGAAGTATTATATATGAATACTGAGTTATCTTCAAACAAGGTATTGTCAATATTCACATTTACATACTCAGCGCGAATTGCCCCACCATTATCTTGTTTACCAGCATTACATCCCTTAAAGGTACTTCCTGTAATATTTAGTGTAGAATAATTACTTATATTTTCTTCACCAATAAAATGTATCCCTCCACCTACAATAAAGGTACTATTAACATTATCAACTTCTTCTTCGAACATCTCTACATATGATTTTGTTAGATTATTATGTCCTATGAAATTAATATTTTCTATTGAAACTTCTTGTTTTATATTAGATGTTAAAGACTGAAAGTGACGTCCTGTAAACCCTGAACCTAAAGTTAACGTTGCATTATTTCCATGGATATTGATACTTCTATCATTTGGTAATGTTATTGGTGACCCATTGACCTCAATTACCACATTCGTTTTTAAATATATATCAGTAAGTGTTGGATTCGCTAATGCATCTCTTAATTCT
The DNA here is from genome assembly GCA_047973105.1 of Coprobacillaceae bacterium. Classification (GTDB taxonomy): domain Bacteria; phylum Bacillota_I; class Bacilli_A; order Erysipelotrichales; family Coprobacillaceae; genus CAKVJS01. The sequence continues at coordinate 17,862 of JBKEBJ010000427.1, forward strand.
TGTAAGTTTTCTACTTCATCTTGTGATTCAACAATATCTACTTGTGCATTATTTACCTGTGGTTCTTCCACATTATTAACATCCTGTTCTATTTTTACTTCATCTTCTACTTCTTTTTCATCTAATTGTCCCTCTTTTTCAACTGCTTCTTTTTCTTCGTTAGGTTCTTCTATAGCAGTATCTATATCTGGTATGGTTTCTACATTAGCGTGGATTGTAAACACTGAAGAAACTGACCAAAACAAAATAGTTATAAGAAGAAATAAGGTAATGAAATTCAAAGTCTTCGTATTTTTCTTCATAAAAGATTCTCCTTTTCTTTATATTCATTCAAAAAAGATTTCCCTTATAATGATTTAGAAAACAACAGTCTTTTGTGAAAGATCATTCATGACTTTTCTTATTTCCTCCCTTCGTTATTAAAAGCCATCAAATATTAGAAATAGTATAATTACATTAACAGCAGATTTCTATATATATTAAATTGATATTATTTATGAAAACTGTTGTTCTTCTACTTTCCTATATAAATTATACTTTGTCCAATAATCACCGTAAAGTTATTTCAGAGTTTGGGAAAGGATAATATAATTTTATAAATAATATAGATATTTAAATACAAAGTATTTGTATTTACACATGTTTTATTTGAATATATTTTCTTTATACTTCATTAGTCATTTATTCTATCAGTTTTTGTTGAATTTGTTCTTCATTTTATTTGTTTATTATTAATACACTTTCATTTTTTGTTTTAGATACTCTTTCATAAAATAATTCTTTATCATGCATCGTACTATAAATTAAATCCCAAACAATTAAAGTATAGATAAATAGAGAAAGAATCAAAAACAAAATAGGAGAATTATTCAAAGGTATAATTAGAAGTAAATCTGTATTATGTATCCAAAGCCACAATAAAAAATAACGTAGGCAAAAAGATAGGAAACGACTCTGATTTGTATTCTTACAAATAATATGTAATCGAACTAACGATTTCCCTATCGTTCTTCCATCAGTTATTACTGTACTGCCTATAAAATATAGAAAGAAAATAAGATTAAATATATAATCTTTATCCCATGATAATAATTGATTTATAATGAATGATATTATTGAAATAATTGCCCAATCTATTATATACGCTAATATTCTACGAGTATAGCTTACTTTAACACTTTTCTTGAAACTCTTTTGATCTAAACTATGTTTGGAAGGAACAATACGTTTGATATAGTACATTAAACCATAACCAAATATACCACCTAATGTATTAAGGAATAAATCATCAACATCAAACAAACGATATGGTTGAGAATACAAACCATATATACCAGTAATCTGTGTTATTTCAAAAAATAAGGATAGAAAAAAGGTAAACATCATTGTCTTCTTCAAGTGTAAATCAAAATAATAAGCAATATACATTCCAAATGGAATGGTTAAAACAATATTAAATATTGGTTGTAAAAAAACATTTTGTTTTAGTGCAGAAATGTAGGTTAGTGGTTCTCGAATATTTAATACTGTTTCTTTAAAAAAATCAATAATAAAATTAAATGGTATTAACTGAATGAAGGCACTTCTATTTTGTATTATTGGTTGTTTGTCAGGAAGTGGTAAAATCACTAAAAAGAAGGCACATAGTAAATAGAAATAGAATGTGAATAGAATAAAACTTCTGATATAAGAAACCGACCCATATTTTCGATAGTTATATATAAGATATGGAATGGTTAAAATAATCGCTAATAAAGGAAAAAGTATTACTGCAGTTCTAATTGAATTTAAATATACATCCATGAAATTGCTCCTCTTAGATTAGATATAATAAAATATTATTATTTCTTTTATATTTATAGTATTAGCGAAATTTAAGATTTTCATTAATTTATATTTTTAATTATATATAATAATAGGATACCAAATTGTATCCAAAGGAGGTTTAACATTATGTTTAGTTATACTATATTAATGGGAGTTTTAACCATTAGTTAGTAATTTACATAAGGAGAATCTTATTGTGGAAAATTCCATTTTACTAATAGTTATTTTAACTCTGTTAATTAGATTATTAGAGAATAAAAACGATGATTAATATCTCCTTGTAGATTTCTATCTAATGTTAAACTTCTAAACATGTGAAAAGGAGAGGATAGCAGTCCTCTCCTTTTCTTTTTCTATCTAATGCTACAATTATTTTAACATATTGATGAAATTCGTCAATACAAAAACATTAATATTTCTCATTATTCTTTTTTACAGTAAATTGTATTCTTTTAATTTATTGTCAATTTCATTTTGATTTATTGTACATTTTGAATCACCTAATTTAATAGATGGTTTAGTATGTCCATGATAATCACTACCACAAGTAATCAATAAGTTATTCTCTTTACCTTTATTATAGAAATATTCTACAGCTTCTTCGCTATGATAACTACTAAATGCTTCTACACCATCTATCCCAAGAGCAATCATATCATCGAACAACTCATACTTACCTTTTAAATTATTACCAGGATGTGCTAATACACAACACCCACCATGTTTATGAACAACTTCAAGAACCTCTTCTAGTGTTGGAAATA
>JBKEBJ010000453.1:0-13234 GCA_047973105.1 Coprobacillaceae bacterium
ATCTATTTCTTTTGGTAATGAAAAAATAACTAGTTTATATGGTAGTGAAGCAAATGATAGTTATTATTATGAGGGAGATTCAATACAAACTAAAACAAATAATAATGGTGGGATTACTGGTGGCATTAGTAATGGAATGCCTATTGTATTTACTGTTGGAATAAAACCAACGCCATCTATTTCTAAACAACAAGAAACAATTAATGTAAAAACGAAAGAAAATACAACATTAGAAGTTCATGGTCGACATGATCCTTGCATTGTTCCTCGAGCAACAGTGGTGGTAGAAGCTATGGCTGCTTTAACAATGTTAGATTTTATGAGGTATATATGAAAAACTTAGAACAGTGCCGACAAGAAATAGATGCTATTGATCAAGAATTAATCACATTATTTGAAAAAAGAATGCAAGTATGTAAAGAAGTAGTTTTATATAAATTAGAGAATAATCAAGAAATATTTCAACCTGAAAGAGAGAAAAGTGTAATTGATAAAAATGTGAATAGAGTAAAAGAAGAATCTTTAAAATCATACGCTTCTAACTTTGTTCAAGATATGATGAATATATCTAAAAGTTATCAATCATCATTTGTTCCTTTAAAAAATCAATATCCTTTACAAGACACAAGAAAAGAAAATATAATTGTTGGATACCAAGGAGTTCCTGGTGCTTTTTCTTATCAATCAATGAAACGATACTTTGGAGAGGTTCCTTCTAAAGACTATACACAATTTGAAGATGTTTTTAAGGCATTAAAGAATAAAGAGATAGATTATGGGATAGTACCTTTAGAAAATTCATCAACAGGAGCTATCACTGATAATTATGACTTAGTAAGAGACTATGGTTTTTATATTGTTGGAGAACAAAGTATTTCTATCTCACAACATTTATTAGGATTACCAGATAGTAAGATTGATAAAATTGAGGAAGTATATTCACATCCACAAGGATTACAACAATCAAGTATATTTTTAAATCAATATCCAGACATTGAACAAAAAGAATATACAAATACTGCTGCTTCTGCAAAATATATTAGAGATACAAATGATATAACAAAAGCGGCAATCGCTTCAAAAGAAGCAGCAGAGTTATATGGGTTAAAAGTATTAGAAGAAAATATTGAAAATCAAAAGAGCAATCACACTAGATTTATTATTATTGGAAGAAACTTAGAAAAATCTGAAGGTGCTAATCGAGTAAGCGTAGTTTTTACTTTACAACATCTTGCAGGAACTTTATATAGTATATTAAAATCTATTAAAGACTATGATATTAGTCTATCTAGAATTGAGTCTCGTCCAATCGCTAATAAGCCATGGGAATATTATTTTTATATTGATTTTGAAGGTAGTTTGGAGGATGCGAAAGTACAACGCGCCATTGAAGAGATGAAAACACGTTGTTTAACTTTACGAATTCTTGGAAACTATCAGCAAAAGTAGGTGAGACTATGAAAAATATTGTAGTAATTGGTATGCCTGGTGGAGGAAAAACAACAATATCAAAAAGAATAGCCAAACAATTGGAAAGACCTTTTATTGATGTGGATGAATATATTGTCGAAACATATCAAATGACAATACCAGAAATGTTTGCGATTAGTGAAGAATATTTTCGTGAGCGAGAAACAATTTGTTGTAAAAAGATTGCAAAAAATGAAGGTTACATTATTTCTACTGGTGGTGGAATTATTAAAAATCCAGAGAATATTAAAGCATTAAAAGAAACAGGAATTGTTATATATTTAGATCGTCCTGTTGAGAATATATTAGATGATGTTGAAGTAGCGAATCGACCATTATTAAAATCTGGACCACAAGCTCTTTATGATTTATATCAACAACGACATGAAAAGTATTTAATGTATTGTTACATTCATATTATTAACAATTATAAAATTAAAAAAGTCACGAAACAAATAATTGATAAATTAAATGAGCATAATAGTAGTAATCAATACTAATTAGTATTATACTAATACTATAAAGAGGAGTGATTATTATGGTAAAGAACCAACAAGAAGATAATTTAGTAGCGATGTTAGATGGTTATGTTCAAAAAGGTGGACATCATTTAAATGTAAATGTATTTACAAAGGAAACATTATTAGATGCTCAAAAACATCCAGAAAAATATCCACAATTAACAGTAAGAGTATCTGGGTATGCAGTGAATTTTATAAAGTTAACGAAAGAACAACAAAACGATGTTATTTCAAGAACTTTCCATAGTCAAGTATAGATAAAATATAAGCCAAAGTAATAGTTAGTCTAATGCTTTGGTTTTTATATTACCTAACATTATATTATGATATAATTATTGTATATAAAAAACCTTTGGAGGTGTTATTATGTATAAAGCTCGTCCCCCTTGTTAATATGTAGTTTATGTTAATGTACGAGGACCACCATTTTTATTTTCTAATATTATATATTTAGAAAAAGGAGATAAAAATGGAAAATGTAAAAAAACTATATATGATATCGTTTTTCTACTCACTTATACCAGCATATGTTATTGAACGTTTATTCTGGCAAGAGCGAGGGATGTCAATATCAATGGTAGTATATTGTGAAATTATATATGCACTCGTCATTACGATATCAGAAATACCTTCTGGTATTTTAGCGGATCGATTTGGTAGAAAAAAGTTATTGATTATTGATTGTGCTTTTGGTGTTATTGAAATGGTTATTATAGTATTTGCGAATGAATTTTGGATGTTTGCGGTAGCTGTGTTTTTTGCTGGAATAGGAAAATCATTATCAAGTGGTAGTAAAAATGCTTTATTATATGATTCCTTAGTTTTAAGTAAAAAAGAGACGGATTTTGAAAAATTCTTAGGAAGAATTACAGCGATTGAATTTCTTGGATATTTATTAGCCGCCCTTAGTGGAAGTCTGCTGACAAACTATTTTGATTTTTCATTTAACTATATACTTTCTGCAGGTAGTATGACAATTGCTTTACTTATGACATTCTTACTGAAAGAACCAATAATTAAAACAAAACAAGAACAAACTATGGGAATCATTGATTATACAAGACAAGCATTAACATTCTTTAAATCACAACCAGTTGTTCTAATGTATTGTTTAACAGGAGTGACGTTGGGTGCTTCTATGATCTATGTTGATGAATTCTGGCAATTAATAATGAATGATATAGGGATTGGTGTTGCTTTTTTTGGTATTATTAGTGGGCTACAGATGGTAGCGAGAATCCCAGGTAATATTATTGCCTATAAATTAAAAAATAAGTTTCAGTATAGAAATCTGTTTTAAGGAATTATTATTATTAATATTTTAGGATATATAGCTATATTTGTATTACAAAACATCTTTTGTTTATTACCTATAATTATATTGTGTTTTATTTCTGGTATTGTGGATCCCTTAGTTTATGGATATTTACACCATCATACTAAAACACACATACGTGCAACAGTGGAATCATTTTACTCTTTAGGATTGCGGGTGATTTCTATTGGAATAGGGATACTATTTAGCTATATTAGTGATTTATATTCTATATTCAATGGCTTTTTATTTTTAGGTATAGTTTGTATAGGAACATTCTATATTTTCAATCAATACAAAAAGAGATATTTGTTAGAATAAATGATATGTAAAATAACGGATAGAGTCATTAGATTCTAGTCGTTTTACATAGTCGTAAAGTTAAATAAAATCGTGGTATATGTTTGTTTTATGTTATAATGTGATGGAGGTGAGTACCGTGCAATTACAATTAATAACGTATGTTAATAACGAACTTCCTGTTGGATGGAAACCCTATTATATTTATGAAATAATAGTGGATAATCAAAGAGTTGGGAAAATTGTATTTAGTGAAGGCACTTTAGAGGAACGTTATTATGATGGGCATATTGGATATACCATTGAACCAGAATATCGAGGACATAATTATGCATTTCAAGCAACAAAAATACTTTTGGATATTATCAAAGAAAAGAATTATAAAGAAATAATTATTACTTGTAGCCCTGATAATATAGCTTCTAAAAGAAGTATTCAAAAATTAAATGCTATATACTTGGAAACAAAAAAAGTACCTAAAGAAATACAAAAATATTTTCAACCAGATGAAAAGATAAAAGAAATATATTATATTTCTTTATAAGGAGATACCATGAAATTTATACATATTGCAGACTTACATTTAGGAAAAATTATATATCAACAAAACTTATTATCTCTTCAAGAAGAATTATTAGGACAGGTAATTGATTATATGAATGAAGAAAATATTCCAGTATTAGTAATCGCTGGTGATATTTATGATCGTAGTGTGCCTAGTAGTGAAGCAATTACTGTTTTAAATTCTTTTTTATATCGTCTAATTGTAAAATATCATAAAAAAGTAATTATGATATCTGGAAATCATGATAGTAGTGAGCGATTACAATTTGCGAGTGACTTATTGAAAGATCAAGGGCTTTATATTGTGACATATCCTGAAAAGGAGTTAAAACCTATAATTATTGAAGATGTTAATTTTTACTTAGTACCATTCTTTAAACCTTCATATATTCGCTATCTTTATAATGATGATACAATTCATACATATCAAGAAGCCTTTGCGACATATTTAAAGTATCAACAAATAGATACAACAAAGAATAATGTTTTGGTTACACATCAATTTGTAGCTGGTAATAAAGAACCAATAACAAGTGAGAGTGAAGTGATTTTAAGTGTTGGTGGAACAGAAATAATAGATGTAAATCTTTTCAATGATTTTGATTATGTAGCTTTAGGTCATTTACATGCAAGTCAAAAGATGGGAAGAGAAACTGTTCGTTACAGTGGGAGTTTAATGAAATACTCTTTTGATGAAGTACAGCAAGAAAAAGGAATGGTAGAAGTTGAAATTCATAATAAAGAAGTACATTATAAAATTATTCCATTGCACCCAAGTAAAGATTTAAAAAAATATCAAGGAACATATGCTTCCTTCTTAGAGGAAGGAAAGATTGAAAATAAAGATGACTATATTTCTTTTTCTTTAGAAGATACAATGATTGTTCCTAATGCTATTGACCAATTACGTCAACTATATCCTAATGTTTTACAAATAACCTATCCTAAGCTATTACAACAAAATGAGATAGCTAATACAAAAGCTAGTGATACATTTGAGAATTTAGATATGCATACACTATATCAAGAGTTTTATCAAAATATGACTGGTGAAGAATTATCTGATGATTTGCTTGAAATATTAGACGAAACGTTAGGAGATGATGAACATGTTGCCTAAGAAAATAACAATATCAGCTTTTGGACCTTATCAAGATATTGTAGAAATATCATTTGAAAGTTTTGTTCAATCTGGATTGTTTTTAATCACGGGACCTACTGGTGCAGGAAAAACAATGATTTTTGATGCTATTATGTTTGCGTTATATGGGGTCACTAGTGGTAGTGAAAGACAAACAAATCAACTTCGTAGTGATCAAGCTATAGAAACTATTAAAACTTTTGTAGAATTAACTTTTGTATTGCATAATGAAACATTTACTATATATCGTAGTCCTACTTATTTTTTACCTAATAAAAAGACACCTAAGCTACCTAGCGCCCTTTTAACATTACCAAGTGGTGAGATTATTGAGGGAATTAAAGAAGTTAATCAAAAAGTAATATCTATTTTAGGAATTGATGAAAAACAATTCAAACAAATCGCTATGATTGCTCAAGGAGAGTTCACAAAACTAATTTATGCTGGAAGTGATGAGCGTGAAAAAGTATTACGCAACTTATTTAATACAGAAAAATATCGTGCTTTAGAAGAACAATTGAAAGAGCAGACTAAAATCTATAAAGAATCTTATGATGTGTTATTTAAACAACGAGCACTACAATTAGAAAAGCTACATATTGATAATTCAGATATTGATATGCATGAAGTCTTAAAAGAGAAAAAAGAAAATACTAGGGTATTAGAAGTAGAAGCAAGAAAGAAACAAAAAGAGTATCAAGAAATAAATCAAAAATTACAATTTATCAAAGCTAATAATACTAGAATACAAAGTTTAGCAGAGATAAGGGAACAATTAACTCTATTATCTAATCAAAAGGAGTATTATCAAGAAATTAAAAAAACAATATCTCATATTAAAGAAATTAAGACAATACAACCAACTTATGAAAAGAAACAACTATTCTTTAATCAAAAACAAGAAGTAAATCAAGAAATAGAAAAAATTGATAAACAAGTTTTATCTATACAAGATTCTTATAAGTTATGGGAGAAACAATATACGTTAATATCTAATGACAAAGAAATGAAAGAGTCATTACAAAAAGAATACCAAAGTTTACTGCAAACTAAAGAATCTCTTTTACTATGGCTAGAAGGTACTAGTAAACAAAAAGAAATAGACAAAATATTAGAACAATTAGAACAAGATATTTTGAATAAACAGGAACATGTAAAAGAAAAAGAAAAAAAATTAGATAAAGATTTACAAAGTATTAATATGATAGAAATACTAAAACAAGAATTTATTATTAAACAAAAAGAGTATGAGGCATTGAATGAAAGAAAAACAGAAATTCATACTTTAAATTCATTATATAATCGTAGTATCCAAGAAGAAGATATTCGTTTTGATTTAGAAGAAGTATATAAAAAAATAGAAAAAGATTATGATAAAAAAAGAGTATTATTTGAACAAATGGAGAGACACTATCAATACGAACAAGCAGGGATGTTGGCTACTACATTACGAAGTAATGAACCTTGTCCAGTTTGTGGCTCTTTAGAACATCCTTCTCCAGCTAACTTACATACCAAATCATTTGATTATGAAGTATTTAATAACTTAAAAGAAGAAGTTACAAGGTTATTGGAAATGAAAAATGAAGCATATCAAAAGGTGTTATTAAAAAAACAAGAGCTTAAATTACTGTTAAGTGATATATCAAACAAAGCGAATGAATTAAATATTCATAAAGAATTATCAAAAGAGTTGTTTGTTATGGAATTAAGTGGCATAAAAAGAAAAGAAAAAGATATGAAAGAGTCATATCAAGCAATGAAAGATGAAATTCAATATTTAGAGAAATTAAAAAGAACAGTTGCACATAATCAAGCGGATGTTAAAGAATTGCATATAGAAATTGAAGAATTACAAAAAATACAAAAAGAACAATATTCAAAGAAAAATCAGTTAGATGGAATAGTATCAACGTATGCTATAAATACAGACATAACATTAGAACAAATAGAAGAAACTATATTAAATAAAAAGAAACAAATAAAAGCAATATCTCTACAAATTCAACAGATAGAAACAGAATATACGAAAACAAAAGAAGAAAAGATAACATTAGAGTCGACACAAAAAACATTATTAAATCAACAAGATAAAATACAAAAAGAGTACATAGTAGCGAATAGTGAATTTAAGAAGGCGTTGGATAATAAAAAAATATCAGAAACGCAATTTATGGAAAGTATTAACAAAGTTTCGCAACTAGATATTTTAGAACAAGATTACCAACAATATATAACACAATCAACAAGTTTAAAACAACAACAAACCGCTTTAGAAAAAGAGGTTGGATCGAATCAAATAATGGACAGTATAGAACTTGAAAAACAAGTACAAACAATAGTTATTAATCAAAAAGATTTAGATAAACAACTAGTACAATCTAGGACAGAATTATTAAACTATGAACAATTAATAAATGATGTTACAGATATCAACATTAAAATTGAAGATATGCAAAAACAATACCAACAATATTTACACTTATCAAATATAACTTCTGGTAAGAATGGATATCGAGTATCCTTTGAACGTTATGTATTAGCTGCTTATTTTGAAAGAATGCTAGTGTATGCAAATGAAATATTAACAAAAATGTCACAAGGAAGATACCAATTATATCGTCGTGATAATCGTAGTAAAGGAAATGCGAAACAAGGATTAGAACTGGATGTTTTAGATATGGAAAGTGGACTTATGCGCGATGTTAAAACATTATCTGGTGGTGAATCATTTAAGGCCGCATTATCATTAGCACTAGGAATGTCACAAATGATTCAAAGTTATGCAGGTGGAATTGAATTGCAAACATTATTTATTGATGAAGGATTTGGTTCTTTGGATAGTCAATCTTTAGATCAAGCAATTGCTTGTTTAATGGAGTTACAACAAGACAATAAGTTAATTGGTATTATTTCACATGTTAGTGAATTAAAAGAAAGAATAGATAGTAAAATTATAGTTACTAGAAATCATCAAGAAAGTAAAATAATTTTAGAAACAAACTAATCTTGCAAGTTTACCGTATTCATAGTAAAATATTTGAGTATGTAAAAAGGAGAAGAGACAATGGCAAAAAATATGAAAAATGATGCAATAACTGCAATGGAAGATGATTTTGCACAATGGTATACAGACGTATGTCGTAAAGCTGAATTAATGGATTATAGTAGTGTAAAAGGATTTATCATCTATCGCCCGTATGGGTATGCTATGTGGGAAAATATACAACAATACATGGATACTGCATTTAAACAAACGGGGCATGAGAATGTGTATATGCCAATGTTAATCCCAGAATCATTATTACAAAAAGAAGCAGATCATGTTGAGGGGTTTGCACCAGAATGTGCGGTGGTAACTAAAGGTGGATTAGATCCTCTAGAAGAAAATCTAATAATACGTCCAACATCTGAAACGTTATTCTGTGAACATTATGCAAAAATAATTAATTCATATCGTGATTTACCAAAATTATATAATCAATGGTGTTCTGTAGTTCGTTGGGAAAAAACAACTAGACCATTTTTAAGAGGTTCAGAGTTTTTATGGCAAGAAGGTCATACAATTCATGCTACTGAAGAAGAAGCACGACATGAAACATTACAAATGTTAGATATTTACACAGATACTGCAAAAGAAGTATTAGCGATTCCAATGATTACAGGTCGTAAAACAGAAAGTGAAAAATTCGCTGGAGCTGAAGAAACTTACACAATGGAAGCATTGATGCAGGAAAAAAAAGCATTACAATCAGGAACTACGCATTACTTTGGACAAGGCTTTGCAAAGGCTTTTGATATGAAGTTCCTATCGAAGGAAAATAAGTGGGAATATGTTTATCAAACTTCTTGGGGAGCATCAACAAGATTACTTGGTGCAGTAATTATGGTTCATGGAGATAACAATGGTTTAGTATTGCCTCCAAGAGTAGCACCAACACAAGTTATGATTGTACCAATACAACAACAAAAGGATGGAGTATTAGATACTGCCTATGCTTTAGAAAAACAATTAAAAGATGCTGGAATTCGTGTTAAAGTTGATGCAAGTGATAAATCACCAGGTTGGAAATTCGCTGAGGCAGAAATGCGTGGAATCCCATTACGTTTAGAAATAGGTCCAAAAGATATTGAGAGTAAAGCATGTGTATTGGCCAAAAGAAATGATGGAACAAAACAAACATACGCTTTAGATGATACATTAGTAACAAGTATTAAAGATTTATTAGAAACAATTCATGAAGAAATGTATAATAAAGCGTTACAATTTAGAGATGAGAACATTCGTCAAGCAACTACGTATGATGATTTTAAAACTACTTTAGAAACTAAAGGTGGTTATATTAAAATGATGTGGTGCGGTGATGAAGCATGCGAGACAAAAGTTAAAGAAGAAACAGGGGCGACTAGCCGTTGTATAAAAGAAGATGAAGAAGCTTTTGATGATACTTGCCCAGTTTGTGGTAAAAAAGCACATCAATTTGTTTACTTCGCTAAATCATATTAAGCAGCCTTTGGTTGCTTTTTATATTAGTACAAAATTGAAAGTATATTATTATTATCGATAGTTTTTAGAATAATCCAATAAAAAAGTACAGTTCTTTCAATTTATTACAACATAAAAACCGAAAGGAATCACATATTAGTTAACGTAGATAATGGTATAATAAAGAATAGGTGTAATATTGCCCAAATTTGCTCTTCATAATAATAAACACAAATAGGGGGTGTAGCTATGAAAATCCAGGAAGTAATGAAGTGCTTAGACGTCTCACAAGATAGAATTAAATTATATGAAAAAGAAGAACTAATTAATCCTGTGATGGATGAAGTAGGAATTGCAGAATATCATTACAAAGAATTAGAAAGACTTCGTTTAATTATTTATCTTGATTCTATTGGTTTAACTATCAATGAAATCAGAAAAATATTAGTGGGAACAAAGACTTTAGGACAATGTATTAAGGAGAAAAATATTTTTGAATATGAAACATTGCTTACTATTTTAAAGGAGTATTATGCAATTAATATTCGAAAAAAAGCATACTATGCATATGAAAATTATAATAAAGAACTATATAATGAAAACCAACTAGTTTTTGGTAAAGAGAGGATTAACATCGTATGGCTATATCAAGAAGAGGATACGTTATATGAAATAGATTCTATTGAATATAATGATATTGAAAAAATTCAAATTCTACCTGTTAGTAGAACTTCTTCGACAAAGAAAGGTAAACAATCAGTTCATCCTTCTTTCATAAATACATTTCAATGGTCAATGCCTTGTGGTTCTTTACGATTACAATTCTTTGTAGATCTAAATATAAAAACAGTAAATGGAATGCTTTTATTTGAAAGTGTTAATTGGGATAATGTAATAGAAATTATTGATTTATGTAAATATAAAGGGATTAGAATTAGTGATCCTATCCATATTTATGAAATATTCAAACAAAATCAAACGAATGTAGGTAAAATGAAATATTTTGAATCTCATTATCGACGTTGGGCAAGAGAGTATCATTTAGAAAATTTTAGAAGAGTAGATTATTCATCTAATCATTTGGTTTTAGAAAATTGGGTAAAAGAAAGATTACTAGTTCATAGCTAGTAATCTTTTTATATAAAAAGAAATATTTTGAAACTTTTTGATGATTCATAAGGTATTAATATTGAAAGAGAGGGAGTATATGGCAAGAATACCTTATAAAGCATATGATAATAAATGGAAATATGGAAAAGCATTAGGTTTAACATTAGCATTTGGGACAGGTGCAGTAGTAATGCAACAGATAAAAGCTAATAGCTCATCTTTATACGTAATGAAAGATGGTTATGATAGTCCGATGTTTGGAATTATCTTTGTTGTTTCAATAATCTTATTCTTTTCCTCTAGTTATAAAAATAAAGAAATAACACTAGTTGGAATAAAGAAAGAACAGGAAAAAAGAATAGCAGATATTTTTAATAATATGAATAAACTATTCATTGAACAAGAAAATAAAAAAGAAGAAGTTATTATAAATAAAATTTTAACAAGTTTAGTAGATGAAAATACTGCACAAATAATCTTAGATACAGAAGGTGCAGTTATTAAAGAAAATCAGAAACTTATCTTATTGTTTATGGGAGATAACTTAGGATTAAGAATAGAAGAGTTGATTATGTTGGATAGTAGACCATCAAGTATTACTTTTCAATGTACTCTAAAACAAATAGTATTTGTTGATAAAAATACTATGTAATTAAATTACTTTACCTAGCCTAGAAATATAAAGACAAGGAAACTATCTATAAATCAGATGGTTTTTTTGTCTTTATTAATATATCGGATTATATCAGGAAATATTCAAAACTTATTCAGGACATTGTCTGCTAGTATTCATGATATGATTTTAGTGCACAGAAAGTGCGATGTGGAGGAACTAGGATGCAGATACATCAAACTAGGGAACTAGTATTGGTGTAAGTTAGGGGATGTTATGGAGTATTTATCAATACTCTATTTAATCTTAGTTATAACCTATCTTATTTTTAAAGATAAAGATAAGTAAGCAATACCTAACTGCATTCATACTAGTTTCCAACATATCGAAAAGGAAGAGTTGCCTCTCTTCCTTTTCTCTGCATTTATACTAGTCCTTTGACTATTAATAGTATATCATATAGATTTCTAATTTTAAATACATTATTTTACTATTTTTTATATTTAGTAATTAATGATTAATAGATTCAGTTTCTTGTGTTGGATAGGAAGAAGTGAACTTTTTAATCAACTCGTTTCGATGTGAAACATCAGCTTTCATATAGATATTGTGAATATGAGCTTTCAATGTTCCAGAAGAAATACATAGCTTATCTGCAATTTCAGTATTACCATAATGTTGAATAATTAAAAAGAATATTTCTTTTTCACGCTTAGTTAGTTGGATATCTTTCGCAAATATATCACTATCAATTTGTTTTTCAGTTTCTTTACTAGGTACTTCTAATATATTGATATAATTTATCGAATTAATAAAAACTAGGAAAGTGACAACCATCCAATATATATTTTCAGTGAAATTTCTTTCTTTAAATACTAAACCTGAAGATGAAAATG
This sequence comes from Coprobacillaceae bacterium, assembly GCA_047973105.1. Lineage (GTDB taxonomy): Bacteria > Bacillota_I > Bacilli_A > Erysipelotrichales > Coprobacillaceae > CAKVJS01. Next base: position 12,417 of record JBKEBJ010000453.1, read on the forward strand.
CTTGTTGTTGTGAGGAGACAAGTGCATCCTCTATTCCAATTATAAAATTCATTAAAATGAATAATGCAAAGAGACCTACGAACTTTTTTGCATATTCTTTAATCTTTTGATTTTTGCATTTAATATACTCATAATAGAAAAAGAAACATAAGCCAATAGTAAAGAATTGTCTAGTTGTATAAAATAACCAAATCATTAAATTATTTTCTGGATACATTTTGAAAGCTATTTCCATAATTATGAAAATACCAACAAAAATGAAATGTTTAACTTTAGGTTTTTTATTAAAAATAGTTAAAATAATCATTGCCTCAGTAATTAACATAGCAGAAAATAAGATGATTTTAAATGGTGCAAAACTAATGAAAGTATCAGGTAATACTGTGGTACTAGAATGATAGAAATCATTATAATGTAAAAATGCTAAATCAATAATATACATACCAAGTAAGAAAGCAAGATATTTAAAAATTACTTTCTTTGTTTTTATATATACTAACCCGGATGAACAAATAGTTATCGCTGGGAAAATAATAACAATGATACTAAAAATAAAAAATATTGTATTTATTGTATCCATAAAGTTGCCTCCTATGTAACCTCTTACATAAATCATAACAAAACCCTTATTCATAGTCAAAGTTTAGATGGGTAAACTTGTGAAGTTTAGATAAAATAAACCTTTAGTAATAGATAAAATATAACTCTTTTACTAATGTAAACCATTACATTTAGTGATAAGTTGTAAGTACCGAGGGAGGTAATGTAACACTAGTAAGAAAATAACGAATTATGATTAGGATGAAATTTAGAGTGTA
>JBKEBJ010000002.1:0-6918 GCA_047973105.1 Coprobacillaceae bacterium
ATCTAATAGTAGAACCGTTTCAAATAGTAAAGTTGCGACTGGAGATACAACAGAAATGGCCTTATTAGCAGTTGTTACAATTACGGCACTAATAGGATTAGTTATAATGGAGAGAAAGAATAAGAAAACAAATGGATAAGGACAGATATAGTGATGGCATAACATCACTATATCTTTGTTAGAAATATGGAAAAATTAAAAGAAAATAAACTTGTAATTATCATAATCGCAATAACAATGCTTGTAGCGATGTTATTTAAAACATATCTGATGAAGGAATATAACCGATTAAATGTAGATACAACAGATTATGTTGAAGCAGTAGTTAAAGAAATTAGCTCGGAAAATATAGAGTTTGATAAAAAATTGGATATTAATCTTGGTCAACAAGTAATTGAAGTAGAAATAAAAGAAGGTGAACAAGAAGGAGAGTTAATTACTATAAACAACTATTTAACAGCAGCTCATAATGTAGAAGTCAAAGTTGGGACAAAAATAATTGTAAATGCAGATACGCCAAAAAACATTGAACCATATTATACAGTATATAATTACAATCGAACAATGGGCATATTTGGATGTATAGGAATATTGATGTTAACAATGATAATTATTGGTAAAGGAAAGGGGATAAGGGCTATTATGGGCTTGGTATACTCTTTGTATATTATTGTTAGCTTATTATTACCAGCAGTATTTTCAGGATATTCTCCAATCCTTATGAGTATTATAATAGCGATACTTTCTACAGTTGTAACACTACTGTTATTGAATGGAGAGAGTTTGAAAACGTATGGAGCTATTTTATCAACTGTTGTAGGTGTTTTAGTGTCGTTGTTATTTTTCTATATAGTATCTCAAGTATTACATATTAATGGCTTTAGTGTATCGGAAGTAGAGAGTTTAGTTTTAATTGGACATGAGACAGGACTACAAATAAAAGATGTCTTGTTTGCAGGAATGTTAATATCTTCTTTAGGAGCTATTATGGATGTTGGGATGTCCATTGTATCTGCTTTATATGAAGTATATTATCATCAACCAAGAATTACGACTAAACAGCTATTTCAATCAGGAATAGAAATTGGAAAAGATATGATTGGAACAATGAGCAACACTTTAATACTTGCTTTTACTGGAGGGGCCTTTGTATCTTTATTAGCTTTTCTATCCTATGGATTAGAATTTAATCAATTATTGAATTCTAATTATCTAACAATTGAAATAGCGCAAGGAGTGTGTGGAACATTAGGTGTTGTTTTAACAGTTCCCGTCGCCTCTATTATTGCGGCAATTTTATTAACTAAAAAGAAAACCTTAGATGTATAAGGTTTTCTTTTCTTATCTATGGAATTCTTGTACCAACAGTAGTGGCAAATGAAGCATATACTGGTTTGGCAGGATTAACACCATTTAGTTCTGGTAAATAACTACAAAGAACTTGAAATGGAATCATTGTTTGCATCCAAGAAGAACTAATCGGAAATTCATTAATAGATATTGTATGATTATCTGGCGGATTACTACTAGAGATAACTAAATAATTATCTGTTTTCGTTTTCACAAATTCTATTAAATTATTCATGAATTTGGATTCTAAACCTTCAGTTTGAATTAATATAATATAGGAGTCCTTAACAATTGTTCGGTGTGGACCATGCATGAATTCTTCTACATCATAATTCATAACAGGAATTTGCATTGTTTCTAATAGTTTCAATGCTCCTTCTTTAGCAATACCATCATTATAACCAAAACCAACAGTAGTAATAGTAGATGCTTTAGCCCAATGTCCATGATTTTTAGCCCAATTCTTAGAATCTGCAATGGTCTTTTTAATAGCCTCAATATTTTTTTATATTCAGTTAATAACTCATTATCTTCTTTTTGAAGAAGAGAAAGGATTAAAAGTTGTAATGTTAATACAGTAGCACTGAATCCTTTTGTTTTAGGAGGAACATCTTCATTACCACATCCCATTGTTATAACATGATTGGCAATTTCAGCTAAAGGACTATCCGTTGCTTCGCTTAAAGCGATAGTTTTTATATTATGATTATTGGCCATTTTTATACAATCAATAGTTCCTGTTGATTTACCTGTTTGCGATATACCAATAAGAATGGTATCTGGATGATTTCTATTTAACAAGGAATGATAATATCGTAATTGAAAAGGATTTTCAATGATAATATTACAATCCGTGATTTGATTAAAAAATGGTTTTAGTGTATATGCAGCATTTAATGAAGTTCCAGAAGCAGTAATAATAATTGTTTTAGGCTTTTCAATATTTTTTATTAAAGCATCCTTTGAATACTTGTTAAGGATAGATTGAAGAACTAAAGGTTGTTCTTCAATCTATCCCCATATTGTATTATTTTCCATTATTGAATTGTGGTAAGAAGTCTTTATGTGCTTCTAACATTTCATCTAATAGTGCTTTAGCGACATCATAATCGCCAATCAAAGGATGAGCAATTAATGCTTGTAAAGCAATATCCTTATTACCTGTTAAGGCTGCTTCTACTGCTAGACTTTCATAATTTTTAACAGCTGCAACTAAACCTACAATAGACTTTGGATATTCTAGAATATTAATAGGTTGAATTCCATTTTTGCTTACAAAACACGCTGTTTCAATAACTGCATCATCATCTAAGAAACGAACTGTACCATTATTCGCAACATTAATAACCATCCATTTACCAGTATCATTATATATTGCTTCCATCACACCAACAGCGATTTTTGAATAGCCACCGCCACCACGTTTGGCTAGAGATAGTGGTTTTTCACTATTATTTTCATCTGCATATTCTCTGAAAATCTGTTTTTCTAATTCTAGAATAGATTCTCCTCTAGTTTTATCTTGTTCTTTTAATTGAGAGATACGTTCTCTAGTATGGAAATAGTATTGTGTGTATTGACTAGGGATTAATTTAAGGTTTTTCATCCATTCTGGTGAAACCGTTGTACATTTTTCAATTACTTTGTTAAATTGAGAATCTGTTAGGGGGGTTACCATTAATAGTCATATTATAAGTAAAGTTCATATGATTTAATCCTAGATAATCATAGAAAATGGTTTCTTCTGGTTCATCTAATGCTTCTACTGCCCACCATCTTGGACGCATACCACCAGCGCACAACCCAGCAATTTTAACATTACATACTTTGTTTAATGCTTCGGTAACTAAGCCAGTTGGATTAGAGTAGTTGATAATCCATGCATCTGGACAATATTTTTCAACATCTTTAGCGATATCAATCATTATTGGTATTACTCTAAATGCATTGAACATACCACCAGCCCCAGTTGTCTCTTGTCCAATTAACCCATATTTTAATGGGATTTTTTCATCATTGATACGAGCTTTATTTCCTCCTACACGAATTTGAGTAGAAATAAAGTCAGCATCTGTAAAAGCTTCTTCTCTTGAATCGGTTGACCAAACTTTCACATCAAAGTTAAGGTGTTTTACAAAACGTTTAATAAATCCATCCATGATATTTAATCTTTTCTTATCAACATCGACAAGTACTATTTCTTTTACGGGCAATGTATTACGATGGGTATATAACCCTTCTACTAGTTCTGGAGTATAACTACTTCCTGCACCAACAATCGCAATTTTTATTTTTTTCATATGTTATTCAATTTCTCCTTTCAAACGATTACTTTCCATTGCCTTAAAGAACGGATAATAAATTGCTCCACTTATTGCAATAGAAATAACACCCCAAATAATGGCTCGCCAGTCTCCACCAGTGACTAGATAATGACTAATTAATGGCGGCATCGTCCATGGAATCTGGGCGACAGGACGACCAATAATATTAAAGTACATTAGACCATAGGTTCCAGCTGATAATACTAATGTTGTTAATGTGTAAGGAATAATCATTAATGGGTTCATTACTAATGGAACCCCAAATACTACTGGTTCATTGATTTCAAATAAACTAGCAGGTAATGATAAGCGACCTAATGTTTTAAAACCAGGTTCTTTAGAGAAACACATCATACAAACTAATGCTAGTGTTGTTCCACCGCCACCAATAAAGACAAACATTGTGAATCCAGAAGCAGTAATATAAGGAGCTAATGTACCCGCTTCAAAAGCAGCTAAGTTCTCACCAAACATAGTTAAAAAGAATGGATCAGCAACAGCGAGTACAGCACCACCATGAATCCCAACACTCCATAACATAGAACGAATAAACATGAAGACTAAGAATCCTGGTAAAGTATTTAAGGCAAATACAAATGGTGAGAATAAACCCATTAATCCAGAATTAATATCAAACCCTAAAACAACTCTAACAAACCAAATAAATACTAATGATACAGTTGCTGGGATTAAAGAACTAAATGAACTTGATACTAATGGTGGTACAGAATCTGGGAATTTAATAACTAAGTTTCGTTTTACAAAGAAGTGATATATAGTCCCAGTTAAAAATGCAATAACAATAGCTGTAAATAAACCACGTGTTCCAAATAATGATGTATCTATAGCGTATTCTTCATTTAGTGTTGCTAATAGAAATCCAGCAATTGATATAAACCCTGCAACAACAGGATTTAATTTATTATTGTTATATCCTAATGCAAAGTAATAAGCGACACTTCCAGCTCCAACAATAGCGACAATCCCCATTGTAATAGTGCTCATAGCCCCTAACATAGCGCTATATGGCTCTAGAAATGTTTTCCAAGCGTCAATTGGAAAATTAGCGATTAATACAAAGATACTCCCAATGATTGTTAATGGTAAGGTAACCATCATTCCATCTTTAGTAGCTGCTAAATGATGTTGACTAGCTAACTTTGTTAAAGGTGGAGATAATTTTTCTTCTACAAATTTTAATAATGTATCCATAACCCTCTTCCTTTCTTGTTGTATAAGATCGATCTTTACAACTATATTGTAATGAATGGAAATACAAAACTACATAGCGAAAGGGGTTACATCGATGTGGAAAGATTTGCACAATTAAATATCTAATACTTGTAGCTCCTTTATAGTAGTGGCTTTTAATAAGGTGTCTATTTGTTTATCATTCTTAATGAATTGAGACAGAAGTTGATAAGAAGATAGAATATGTTCATTATCATTTTTCTTTAATACCATAACAAAAATTATCCTAACCATAGTTTCATTCCAAATAATAGGTTTTTTTAATGTAAAACAATAGATTTTTGTTTTATTAGAAGAAGTAAATATTTTAGATATAGCTATTCCATAATGTAATTCATTAGCCGCAAGTTTTTCAAGAGATAAGAATGCTTTTTTAGAAACCACTACTTTCTCTTTGTTGGTTATTTGTTTATATATATATTCTAAGCACTGTGTTTGATTATCAACTTCTATTTGTAGTTGAATATAGTCTAACTTTAAATAATTAGATAAAAGAATAGGAAGTTGGTTATTAATTTTTTCTTCTAATGCATCTAATTGTTGATTTGTTATAATGGCAGAAATAGAGAATATTGGAATAATTACTTTCTTTTGGATAGGTGTTGTTGTAAGAATAATGTCATAGGGGTCTAAGGAGATAGTGTCCAATTCTTTAGGGTTAATTGTTTTATTAATCTCAATTAGACTATCAAAGCGTTTTAGTAAGGTAAATGATAGTAATTCTGTTGTACTGGCACGATTATCATTAATTAATAAAATAGATTTCTTTTTTTTGTTTCTTTGTTTTCTCTCTAATGCATATTGAAAATGAACAGATATAAAAGCAATTTCATGATCTACTTTAATTAAAGAGTGATGTTTTATAATAGGATTCCATGCCTCCATACTAATTGCATAAGCTAAAGGGTATTGCGTTTTGATATCCTGCAATACAGAGTTACGTAAGAAAGTTGTATGTTCTAAACGAGTATACATTTGATTAAAGTGGATACCAAGAGCTTTTTTTAAATAGTAATCATCATGAAAAGATATACCAAAGAGATAATTAATCTGGTCAAATACTTCTTCTATTTGTGTAGCTAGCGAAGGAATCAAACTATTATTTATACAGCTTTCAATAGCGCTAATTGAATTTGTTCGTTTCCCTAATAAGTGAATAGAAAGGTAGGCAAGTTCATCGTCTGATAATAGGGTATGATAATGTTCTTTAATAATTGAGGAGAGATCCTTACTAATCAAATATTCATAACAAGGTTCTGGTTTTTGTAATGAAGAAGTAAATACTATTGGATGATTTTCTTGTATGCGTTGAATCATAATGACAATATGAATTAGTAAATGTGATAAAGCCCCATCGGGAATAGATATGCCTGCATCTTTTAAGCACACATATATAGCATTTGCGAATGCTGGATCGATAGGGGTAGTTGGAGATTGTTTATGATACATATATTCAGCCATACATAAGCGTAAATAAAACTCTTCTCCTTCAATTTTTAGACCATAATTTGGACGATTGACTAAAGTTAATGAGTAGTTAGTTAAACATTCACGAACATGTTTCAAACTACGACTAATAGAAGTACGGTCAATGAATAGTATTTCTGATAACTCATCAATTCGTATATAATGATCAGTTAATAATAATTGTTTGATAATATAATACGAACGTTCTATTGGTGTTGTTGGAATAGATACAGAAGGATGATATTGTAATTGTTCCAAATAGTTTTCATCATAAATATGTAATAAGAATCCCTTTGATGGTAAAGCTTCTATTTCCAATTTGTTAGAAGAAGTATTCAAAATAATAGAGTGGATATCATTACGAATTGTTTTAGAACTAACATTAAATTGTTTTGATAATTGTGCACCTGATATATACTTTTTTTGTTGTTGTAAATAAGAAAGTAGTTTTAATTGTCTAAGTGATAATTGATTAACCATATGTTTCCCTCCTTCATAAAATGTTTCCCTTATTTTTAACTGTAGA
>JBKEBJ010000011.1:0-2664 GCA_047973105.1 Coprobacillaceae bacterium
GATTAGTAAACATACAAGTTTATTACCAAGTGGTATTTTAGATATAGATGGAAATTTTATGATGTCACAAGTTGTCGAAATAGTAAATCTCCAAGGAGATGTTATTGCTAGAGGAATAAGCAATTATTCTAGTGATGAACTACGTTTAATAAAAGGGTTAAAAACAACAGAAATAGAAAGTGTATTACATTATAAAGATTATGATGAAGTAATTCATGCAAGTAACTTAGTTATTGTAAAGGAGAGATAACCATGAGTGATATAATAAAACAACTACAAAATGCTAAATTAGCGACTAGAGAAATGCAAAATATCTCTAGTGAAATAAAAAAACAAGCATTACAAAATATTAGTAAAGCATTATTAGATAATATAGAGTTTATCTGTAAAGAAAATGAAAAAGATATTGTGTTTGCGAAAGATAATGGTTTGACAAATGCGATGATTGATCGTTTATTATTAAATGAAGAACGCATTAAAGCAATCGCAAGTGATGTTTTGAAAGTAATAGATTTACACGATCCAATTGGGGAAGTTATTCGTGAAATACAACGACCTAATGGTTTGTTAATAAAACAAGTTCGTACTCCTATTGGAGTTATTGGAGTTATTTATGAATCACGTCCAAATGTGACAGTTGATATTGCTACATTGTGTTTAAAAACAAATAATGTTTGTGTATTAAAAGGTGGAAAAGAAGCTATTCATTCAAATGTTGCTTTAGTAAAGATTATGAAAGAAGCAGTGCAAAATATTTTACCAAAACATTGTATTGAGTTGTTAGAAACAACGAAACGTGAAGATATTGATGTATTAATTAAAGCGAATGATTATGTTGATGTAGCGATACCAAGAGGTGGAGCAGGTTTAATTCAACATGTTGTAAAAAATGCGACTGTACCAGTTATAGAAACAGGAGCAGGAGTATGTCATTTATATGTTGATAAAGAAGCAGATTTAGACAAGGCAATCGCTATTGCGGTTAATGGCAAAGTTCAAAGACCTTCTGTATGTAATGCTTTAGAAACGATTTTGGTCCACAAAGATATAGCTAGCTTCTTTGTACCAAAGGTAAAGGAAGCGTTAGATGCGCATAATGTGACAATTTATGGAGATATAAAAACTAGAGAATTAATTAAGTGTGAACAAGCAACAGATAAAAATTATGCGACTGAGTATGGTGATTATATTATAAATTGTAAAGTTGTAGAAAGTATTGCAGAAGCAATTGATCATATTTATCAATTTTCAACAAAACATTCGGAAAGTATTGTAAGTGAAAATAAAGAAACTTGTGAGTTGTTCTTAAATGCTTTAGATTCTGCTTGTGTTTATGCTAATGCATCTACTAGATTTAGTGATGGTGGAGAATTTGGTTTTGGAGCTGAAGTAGGAATTAGTACACAAAAATTACATGCTAGAGGGCCATTAGGTTTACAGGAAATAACTTCTACTAAATATAAAATATATGGAAATGGACAAATTCGTTAGATGACTATTAAAGAAAGAATAGATATAGCGTTAGAATATCGTAAACAAGGTTATAATTGTGCCCAAGCAATTATTGTAGCGTATATTGATGTTTGTCCAAATATTACATTAGAACAAGCTATGACTATTAGTTATGGCTTTGGTGGTGGTATTGGTGGAATGCGTGAAACTTGTGGTTGTATAAGCGGTGCAGCGATGGTATTAAGTTTAATTCATGGTAAGAGTGAATCCAATCCAAAACAAAAAATGATTGTTAATAAAAAAATAACAACAGTAACAGAAGAATTTAATGCCATGGAAGGGTCCATGATTTGTGGAGAATTATTAACCCTTAGAGAAACGAATAAACCAATAAAAAGAAAGCCTTGTAATGATTACATTGTAGATACTATTTGTATTCTTGAAAAATATATACGTAAGGAAGAAGTGGAAGTGAGTATATGAAACATTTAGCAATATATCAAAAAATATATAGAAGAAATAGAACATTTAACTTTATTATTTTAGTTTGTTTATCGTTGTCCATTATTCTAGGTGTTCAAATACTTCATTCTTGGAGTGCATCTACAAACTATGCAGAATTGTATAAACAAACAGGGGTGATTACTGGTCAACAAACAACTACTACATTTATGATAATGGCTTTATTGTTGTTACTTTTAGTCATTGGTGTTATTGGCTTGACGATTTTGATTGTCAGAATCTTTGCATATGTTGGGAATCGTAATTTTAAAAATCAAATACAACAATTACCAGAGGAAGAAATACATCTAATAAATTATGAAATCGGTGATTTTAGAAAAGATCAATCAATGTTCTATTCTTCTAAATACATCTTTCGTTTATATGGTTTATATATGATGATGATTAAAAAAGAAGACATTCAAACAATTGATAGAAGTACATATACAAAGCGTGGAATACCATATGCAAGTTATCAAATTGATATGCAGACAGGGGAACAATATAAATTCGCATTATTTACTGGTGAAGAGTCTAAAGAATTACTTGAATTAGCTAAGATGAAGGAGAAGAAAGGATAATTTCTTTTCCTTTTTTATGTACGCCAGGCATGGCATATATCTAGGTGGTGAAAGTCCACTGTGGGGGTGATGTCGCAACTGCCAACCACTAGCCAATATCAAGGGTGTCCATCGTGAGATGGAATCTGAA
>JBKEBJ010000024.1:0-1969 GCA_047973105.1 Coprobacillaceae bacterium
GGATTAACTGATATAACTTCTGTTGCATTAGTTGTACCATCTGCACTTCTATACTTTAAGCCTAAATCATATACATATCCAAAATTATAATAACCTTGATTATTACTATGATTGTAATCATATAAATCTTGAATATCAGCACTTGTCTTAACAATCATATCTTTTACTCTGATTGCTCCACCTGTTTTATTTCCCATGTTTAATGGATGGGTACTTTTACTAGCAAATTGTACAAGTTTAGCGTTATCAATATTTATTACTGGTGTTCCATTGTTTGCAGTAACAGTCTTACCTTCACCATAATTGACTACTTGTAATGTTGCATTGTTACCAACATTAATAGAACTATCACCAAATAAATTAATCATTCCCCAATCTTTTGTTGTATTTGAGGTATGAACAAGACTTGCATTTTCTTTAATATTAATATTTGTAGGTGATTTATCATCATAGTTAACTAATTCAACTTTATTGTCTTTATTATTAGTTTGATCGATTGTTAAGCTTCCACCTTCCTCAATATTAACAGTATTAGAAGAATCTGAACTATTTGATGAGAAGAAGTATTTATTAGTTGAAATATAAACATTTGCATTTTTTCCAACAGTAACATTTGTATGTTGGTGTTCACTATGAGGTGTATACATAAATGAATTGTATCCTACCCCTAATCTAGACGTATGATAGATTTTTACATTACTATCTTCTCTAAATTCTAATTGTGTTAATTCTGCAAATTCTTCTGAATAACTACTTGTCCCTCTTTGATCCCAAACAACTTCTCCTGAAAAGACAACCTTACCGCCTTTTGGCGCATAGAACCCTTGTCCATTAGAAGATTTGAAATTTATGTTATGTAATACAAATGTTGCATATAATTTATCATGCGCATTTGCTAAACCATAACCTCCACTTCCTTCAATATCCATATCACTAAAAGTAACAGTCATGCTATCATTACGAACCTGTAATCCGCGATATTCGCCAGTTCCAGTGTTGTATGTATATTTGTGACGTTCGCCAGTTCTTGGGTCTGTCCCATTTAAAGTAACTCCATTAGCTAAATGAAGTGACTCATCTGATGATGTTGATGCAGTAATATCTGCTCCAAAATAAATAGTTGCATTAGGAATTGTTCCATACGTTCTTAATTCATTCCAAGTATATACAATATATTCATTTTCTCCCCATTGTAATGCCAATGGAGCAATTTCAATACTTGTTGTATCAACATCCGTGTTTTGTGTTTCCACAATTTCGTTAATCTCAACAGTATATGATTCACTTTGTAGTTCTTCAGAAATATAATATTCTACTTGGGATGCATATTCACCATTTTGATCAACTTCATAGTTTAGATTATCTAAACTCATTTCTTCTTGATTTGGATTAAGTATCCACGCTATAGAAATATTCATCGCTTCTGCTTGAGACAAATCTAAAGAAATATTTGCTTTCGTAAAATCTTCATTATATGTTACTTCATTTTTTATATCTATGGAAATATCAACAGCAAAAACATTGGTTAATGTTAAACTTAATCCCATACATAAAACTAAAGTACTAATAACTAGTTTTCGAAAACATAAAATCGATTTTTTCATTTTATTTTCTCTCCTTTCATACCCTTTGACGCTAGTCGATTTCAAAAGGTTCCAAAAAAATACTTTTTTCGCAAATTTCTTAAAAAAATAATTATCCTTCTATTTTCTCAGTATTAATATCAAATGTTTTATAGTTACCAGCTAAGTCATAAAATCTAATAACTGCATTTGTTTCTAAACTATCAGCTAAGTATGCTGAATTATCATCAATTGGTATTAATGAAATGTTTTTTCACCCTCTTCAACATATGAAGAATCAAAATCTATTCCAGAGAAATTATCAGTAGCTTCAATTTATATTAACCCGTTCTATTTTGAAATATTAATAAGTTCAGGACCCTCTTTATCAATGTTGCTTATCACTA
>JBKEBJ010000027.1:0-4194 GCA_047973105.1 Coprobacillaceae bacterium
TCCATACACGATAATTATACCATTTATAGGATGGTATGTATCGTAAATAGAGGAAGTCACAAAAAGATGTGAATAGAAAAAGTGTCAACTAGTCTTTTTGACTTTGTCGACACTCTGAAACGCCTTACGAGGCGTTTTTCTTTTATTCTACTCCAATAATGAATGAATATACTGGTTGTTGTCCTTTAATAACTTCTAATTCAACATCAAAGTTATCTTCGATATAGCTTTCCATCTCTTCAATTTCAGCATCATTAACATCTTCACCAGTTATTAATGTTACTAACTCATCATCTTCTCCAATTAATTTAGAAATAGTATCTTTTAAAGCATCCAATTTATCTCTATGACATGCGACAATTTCTTTTTCACAAATAGCCATATATTCATTTGCTTTAATTTCTACACCATCAATACTTGTGTCTTTAATCGCGAAAGTGACTTGTCCAGTTTTAACATTTTCAAGAGCTTCTTTCATATCTTCTACAGTTGTCTCTAGTTTTTCATCTGGATTAAACATAATACATGCTGCTAATCCTTGTGGAATTGTTTTAGAAGGAATCACAATAACATTAATTTCTCCTTCTAAGATATCAACTGTTTGTTGTGCAGTCATAACAATATTAGAGTTATTTGGTAATACTATAACATTATCAGCATTTACATTCCTTATTGCTTCTACCATATCTTCAGCTGATGGATTCATTGTTTGTCCACCGCTTACAACATAATCACAATGTAATTCTAAGAACGCTTTTTCTAAACCACTACCTGCACAAACCGCAATAACTGCTGTTTCTTTGTGTTCTCTAGATGGATTAGCTTTTTCTAATACTTCTTGTTCAATAATAGTATTATGTTGTTCTTGCATATTTTCAATTTTTAATTTAACGAATTCACCAAATCTTTGTGCAATATTTAATGCATTACCTGGTTTTAACGTGTGTACATGTACTTTAACAATTTCTTCATCTTGTACAACAACAATACTATTACCAGGAATTCTTTCTAATTCATTTTTTAATTGATCTTCATTAAATTTATCTACTAAAGCATCATCTAATCTAACAATAAATTCTGTACAATAACCAAATTCTTCTTCACCCGAAGTTCCGTTAGTTTCTACAATATTTTCCATTACAGTAGTTGATGTACTCATTTCAATATATTCAACTTTTTCACCAATTAATCCTGACATAAATCCGGTTAATACTAACAATAATCCAGCACCACCACTATCTACTACACCAACCTCTTTTAGTACTGGTAATAGTTCTGGTGTTCTATTTAATGATAATTCAGCTTCCTTAACTAAATAAGAAAACACATCCTCAACATTCATTTCTGGTGAAGCATATTTCATAGTCGCTTCACTAGCTTCACGAATCACTGTTAAGATAGTTCCTTCTACGGGTCTCATTACTGCTTTGTAAGCAACTTTAGCCCCATTTTCAAAAGCTTTAGCCAATAATAATGCATCTGCTTCTTCATGACCTTCTAAAGCCATTGCGAACCCTCTGAAAATCTGTGATAAAATAACGCCTGAGTTTCCTCTAGCACCCATTAATAATCCTTTAGATAATTTCTTGGCAATATCATAAAGGTTATCACTATCCATTGTTTTTATTTCATTAGCACCTGCCATAAATGTAAGTGACATATTAGTTCCAGTATCACCATCAGGTACAGGAAAGACGTTTAATGCATCAATTTCAGGATGATGATTGTGCAAAAGATTTGCACCACAAACCACCATATCTTTAAATAATGTCCCTGTTATTTTTTTCATACTTCCTCCCTCTACTCTACACTGCGAATACCTTGAACATAAATGTTCACTGCTTCAACATTTAAGTCTAAAGTAGATTCTACTACATATTTAACTTTCTTCTGCACTTCGTATAGAACTTCTGTCATTTTAATACCGTAACCTAAGATTACATATAAATCTAAAATTACGCCACTATCGCCATCTTTCACTTCTATACCTTTTGCATAATTATCTCTACCTAACAATTCGTAAAAACCATCAATTAATTTTTTCTGACTTGCCATTCCTACAACACCATAACATTCTGTTGCTGCACCACCTGTAACCGTTGCTACTGCATCTAAAGAAATGTTAACAGTTCCTAAATTTGTATTCCTTTCAATCATTCAAATACCTCCTTTGAGATGATTCTCTTTTTATATATTACCTATTGATTATAACGCAATTTTTGACTCTTTACAATTCATTTAACACTCGCACTATATTTTTATTATTGCACTGTATAAATATCTCATCCATTTTTTTAAAAAATGTTTGCTTTTTAATGAAACTAATGCTATTATAGTACAGTACGTAAAAACACTACTAAAAGGAGGAGAACAAAATGTCAAGAAAATGCCAAATAAGTGGAAAAGGACCTATGTCTGGAAATACACGTTCTCATGCATTAAACTCAAGTAGAAGAAAATGGAATGTTAACTTACAAAAAGCTACTATTTTAGTAGATGGTAAACCTACAAAAGTAAAGATTTCTGCAAGAGAGTTAAGAAGTTTAAGAAAATCTGCATAGAGAAAATAGATAGCAGCATGTACATGCTGTTTTTATTTCGCTTAAAAATGAAACATTTTTTCATTTTTACAGTAAAAACTATATTATTTTAGAAACATAATTGATTTATTAATGCTATTCATTTACTTTCTATATGTTTATCAATAAAATAAATATATAGAAAAAAGGAGGATTACTATGACATTTCCAAAAGGTTTTTTATGGGGTGGAGCTGTAACCGCTCATCAATCTGAAGGTGCTTATACAGCTTGTGGAAAAGCTCCAGCAGTTTGTGATTTATTCCCAAAACCAGAACATTCTGATTTTAAAGACGGGATTGATAGTTTCCATCGTTATGATGAAGACTTTGCATTATTTGAAGAGATGGGCTTTACTAGCTATCGTTTCTCTATTGACTGGTCAAGAGTTATGCCAGACGGGGAAAATTTCAGTGAAGAAGGTATGCAATTCTATGATGATTTTATTGATTCAATGATTGCACATGGTATGGAACCAATGTGTTCTTTATATCATTTTGAAATGCCAATTACTTTAATGGAAAAATATAATGGATTTTATTCACGTATTGTTGTTGATAAATTCATTACATATGCTCATAAAATGATTGAACGCTATGGGGATCGTGTAAAGAAATGGATTTCATTTAACGAACAAAACGGAATTGCTTTAAAAGGTAGTAAAATTGCTTATGGTGCAAAATGTCCAGAAGGTGTTAATGAGGATACTTTTGTAAATCAATTGATTCATAATAGTTTAGTAGCTCATGCTGCAGTTACAAAAAAAGTTCATACCATTAAAGATGCTATGGTATTAGGTATGGTTATTTATATTCCAAATTACGCTGCTACATGTAATCCATTAGATGAATTAGCTGCCAGAGATGAAATGTCACATACAAATATTTTCTTGGACGCTTATGTTTACGGAGAGTACTCATCTTATAATTGGGCAATAATGAAAAATAACAATACATTACCAAAAGTTGAAGATGGTGATTTAGAACTAATGAAAAACAATACTGTTGATTGGTTATCATTTAGCTATTATATGTCTGCTACTGCTAAACATGGTGGTACTAGTACATTTGCTGAAGGAAATCTTTCAGTTGAGCCAAACCCATATTTAAAAGCTTCTGAATGGGGCTGGACAATTGATCCAATTGGTATTCGTATTGCACTACGTGACATCTATGAAAGATATCGTATGCCTGTTATGGTTGTTGAAAATGGATTTGGTATGCGTGATATTTTTGAAAATAATACTGTTATTGATGATGAACGAATTAACTATATGCGCGATCATTTAGAACAAATAAAAATTGCTATGGATGAAGGTGTTGATTGTCGTGGATATTTATCTTGGGGACCAATTGATATCTTAAGTTCACAAGGTGAAATGGGTAAACGTTATGGATTTATATATGTAAATCGTGATGACAAAGATTTAAAAGATATGAAACGATATAAAAAGAAATCATTTGATTGGTATAAAAAAGTTATTGCTACAAATGGTGCTGATATAGAGAATAATTAATTCGAAAATAACAAGGAAATTATAAACTTCCTTGTTATTTTTTTAGTAATTCTCAATACTATTAAAATGTTTAAAAGATATTAAGTTTTCTATTGCTCTT
>JBKEBJ010000055.1:0-5390 GCA_047973105.1 Coprobacillaceae bacterium
TTCATTTTCTCATTTCCTCTCTTATAAATACATTTGCAATATATAAGAGTTTAATAATTTAAATAGGTTCATTTTTAAAAGGTGTTATTCATAATAAAATAACACCTTCTTATAATTATTATATGATTTTAGTAGAAGAATCTTCTAAGTTAATAACTTCGTCAACGATTGGTAAATAGAATTCTGGTTCATGACTTACTAAAATAATAGCACCTTTAAATGCTTTTAAAGCTTCTTGAAGTGAATCTATAGCGTCTACATCTAGAAGGTTTGTTGGTTAATCTAACACCAATACATTGGCAGGTCGATTCATAATACTGCAAATTCTAGCCTTTGCATTTTCACCACCAGATAAAACTTTCATAAGTGATTCTATATGGTCTGTTGTCAAACCACATTTAGCTAACATCGAGCGAATTTCTCCGTTATTACGATCTGGATATTGATTCCAAAGATAATCTAAGGCTGTTACATTTTCAACAACTTCTTCTTGTTTAAAGAAACCTACTTCTACAAAAGGATCCTTTTCTACTATCCCACTATATGGTTTTAACATTCCAATTAATGTTTTTAATAGCGTTGTTTTTCCTAACCCATTAACACCTTTAATCGCAATCTTCTTGTTTCTTTCAAAAACAAGATTAATTGGTTTTGTAAGTGGACTATCATAACCAATCACTAAATCTTCACAAGAAAATAGTACTTTACCTGGTGTTCTAGCTACTTGAAAAGAGAAAGTTGGTTTTATTTTTTCTTTAGGTTTAGATAGAACATCCATTTTATCTAATTTCTTCTGTCTAGAACTAGCCATATTTCTAGTCGCTACTCGAGCCTTATTTCTAGCAATAAAATCTTCCATGTCAGATATTTCTTTTTGTTGTTTTTGATATGCTGCTTCATGTTGTCGTTTCTTTAATTCTGCTTGTTCTAAATAAAAGTTATAATCCCCTTTATATCTAGTTAATACACCATTTTCTAAGGCATAAATTGTATTAATTACTTTATTTAAAAAAGGAATATCATGACTTACTAAGATAAATGCATTTTCATAATTACTTAGAAAGTTTACTAACCAATGAATATGATGTTCATCTAAATAGTTTGTTGGCTCATCAAGAATCAATATCATTGGGTTTTCTAATAGTAATTTCGTAAGTAAGACTTTAGAACGTTGTCCTCCAGATAATTCATCTACTTTCTTATCTAATCCAATATCATTTAAACCCAATCCACTTGCGACTTCTTTAATTTTAGAATCAATAGTATAAAAACTACCATGATCTAAGATATCTTGTATTTCACCAACTTCTTCCATTAGTTTATTTATTGTATCATCATCTGCATCACCCATTTGTTCATACATTGATAACATCTCTTTTTCTAAATCAAAGTAGTATTTAAATGCTTCTTGCAATACCTCAAATATTGTTTTTCCTGGTGTTAACGAAGTATGTTGGTCAAGATATCCTGTAGTAATTCTTTTACACCATTCTATTTTTCCCACATCAGGTTCTAATTGTCCTGTAATGATGTTTAAGAATGTTGATTTACCTTCCCCATTTGCCCCTACTAATCCAATATGTTCTCCATTTAGTAAACGGAAACTAGCATCATCTAATATTGTTCTACCACCAAAATCATGACTTACATGTTCTACATTTAATATACTCATTTGTTTTCCTCAATTCTAATTATTATTTATACCTTGATTATTATACAGGATTGATTTTATAAATCAATATATTCAACGTTGTGATATATAAGGAAAGTATACTTACTTCCTTGTTTTTTATGACATTTCATCATAAAATATAAGTAATGAATATAGATATTGGAGAATTGAATATGAAAGAAAAAATTGTTATCAGAAGATATGAAACAAAAGATGAAAAGCTATTATTTACTTTATTAGAAAATGAAGGAGAAGAATGGCAAGATTATTGGAAAGGAAATAATAAATTAAAATACAAAAAAGCGTTGTCTACTTGTATTAATTATCTATTATTTAATAATGATGAATTATGTGGTTATGTCCGTTGTCGCGACGATGATGGTTATGGTATATATGTTCTTGATTTATTGGTTGATAAAAGACAACGTGGTAAAGAATATGGACGTTTTCTCATGGAACAAGTATGTATTGATTTTCCTAATGATATTGTTTATGTAACTAGTGGCGTTGATCCTTACTATGAAAAGTTAGGATATGAAAAAGAAGGAACTATCTATCAAATTAAAATTAAATCATAATAAAAAATGTATCTATACGATACATTTTTTAAGTATTTACAATCTCACCATTCTTATCGATAGTAAAAATATAACCCATTGCTTCTTTTATCTTGTTTGTTTCTTCTATAGAGGTTAACATTTCTAATAATGTAAAAGCTACCCATACTGCTGTTTCTGGTCCACAAGAAGTAATAATCTTAGAATCAACAACAATTCTTGTAGCAACCGTATTGACTCCAAAACTTTTTAATAATTCTAATCTTGTACTATTTCCTAAATGATACGTTTTTGCTTTCTTTCCATTTAAAATCCCACTTTTACCAAGTGGAATAGCACCCATGCATACACTAGCAACTATTTTATCCTGTCTATGAAATTCCCGAATAAGTTCTAAAAATCGTTCATCAAAGCCTTCTTCTAAGTAACCAAATTCTCCAAATCCACCAGGAATAGCGATAGCTTCATAATCATCTACACATATCTCCTCAATTAGTTTATCTACACAAATAGGAACATTAAATGTACTAATGACATTCTTAAAGAAACCGCCCGTATCTAGTTGGATATCTATATTCAATAAGTCATTTGCCCAGCCTAGTACATCAATAAAAACACTAGATTCCATATGTTCAAAAGCTTTTGGTAAAAAAAGTAATACTTTCATAAAAAATCCCCCTTGTATTTATTTTTATGTTATAGTCATTTTATATTAAATGTAGTGGAAAACAAGTACGCACAATTTTGTGCCTGTGGAGGAAGCAAATGGAAAATAAATATAAAGATTTAGATATTGTATATAAGTGTTATGATATTTATGCCTTAGAAGTTCTAACAGGAAAGTGGCGACTGCCTATTATTTGGACATTATCTACAGAAGATAGTATGCGCTATAATGAACTTAAAAGAGAGATTAAAGGTATTACCAATATCATGTTAACTCGTAGCTTGCAAGGGTTAGAAGCTTTTGGTTTAGTTTCTAGAACAGATTTCAAGTCAAATCCTCCACATGTTGAGTATTCTCTAACTGATAAATGTAAAGAGATATTACCAGCTCTGGAAATGATTAATCATTGGGGAAGAAGTTTACTAGAAGAACATAATGGTGCTAAAACATTAAAAGATTTAAAAGAAACATAATAAAGGGGAATTATTATGAGTCGTGGACTTCATGCAAAATATAAATTACTAAATATTAATGATGCTATTGCATACTATGCATATGGTGGTTCTAATTTTAATTATGAGTATGATAAAAATATTTTCGATAGTTGTGATGGGAGAATACAAATTAAAGTCAACAATATTTATAGAGATATTGATATCGCTAAAGAATTAGAATTAAAGAACATAGAAATTGTTAAGCCTTGTTATTATGCAGAAAATAATATTTATGGTGTAGATATCCTAGCATTAAAAACTATTCATCATATTATAAATAGATACATAAAAGAAAACCAATTACCTGAAAATGGTATGTGGGTGATATAAAGAACTATACAATATGAAATAACTACTTCAAATCACGAATCTGAAGTAGTTATTTTTAGTTTGTTATATATTAATCTCTTCTTTTCTTATGTTGTAATAATAGAACTGTTAAACTAATTGCCATAATTCCAAAAGGAAGAAGTACATTTGTATAATCACCAGTATTGTTTGTCTTGTTATCTGGCGTTATTGTAGATTTTTTTACTAAGGATTGATAAGCACTTAATAATCGTTGTGATAAATCTTTACAGGTTTCTTCGTTCATATCACTTTCTAGTGCTAATTTAACTTCAGCTAGTACTGTTTTTAAATTCACTACTCCCTCTTCTTCATAAAGTGTTAAGTCTAAACTTTCTATTTGAGCAACTAATGCTTTTAAGCTATCTACATCTGCTTTTAGTTCCAAGTTTAAGTAAGCACTTTGTAAGTCCGTTAACCCTTGTCTTAATTGTTCTGTAGTTACATTATCATCACTTAAATATCCTTTTACTTGTTGTAATACAACGTTTAATGTTTCTACTGAATTTGATGTATACATCGACAAATTTTCTTTTTCTATATCCAATACTTTAGCTTCTAAAGCATCGTAATCACTTTGTTTTACTAGTTTCGTTATTGCATCATTTAATAATTGAATCGCTTCTTCAATTTCATTATCCGTAGCATCATCATGATTAGCCTTTGTCGCCTCTGTAATTGCTTGTTGTACACGAATATACGATACATTCGTATACAATGATTCATCAATCGCGTTAGCATCATTAAGCAAACTAACTAGTGTTGTTCTATCAAGAATTATTTCTAAGCCCGTATACGCAGTATTTAGATTATCATAGGCTTCTTGTATTTCTGTAACTAAAGCATTTTCTATATCTAATGCTTCTTCTGCTTTTGTTACTTCTTGTTTCAAATTTTCAACTGTAGATGGTCGATATAATGATTCATTAATCGCTTTACTATCGGTGATTAATGCTTCCAATTGTTGAACAACTAATGTATTTCCTGTAATTGTTACCACAATTTCTTTTGTATATGCTGGTTCATTAATAGCATCTGTTTGACTTTCTACTTTTACCACTATACCAACATCCGTATTCGCTATAGGTGTGTGTACTATACCTTCTTTATCAATAATTTTTTTCTATACTTGATGATTCTATTGATAATGTATACCCCTCAAACTGAGGTAACACTATTTTACCATCAACAATAGATAATGTTGTTAAATTATCAGCTATCTTTTTAGCGTTCTCATTAACTACTTGAATTTCCATTGTTGTTGATTTACCATCTGCTGTAGCAGTAATTGTTACAGTGCCTTCTTGCAGGGCTATCATTTTATTATTTTTAATAGTCACAATACTAGTATCACTAGAAGTATAAGTAGGAATTTTATATGTTGCATCTTCCGGCGTTATTGTTGTTTCTAAATCACGAGTTTCTCCAATATATAATTCTGATATTTCGGCATTAAATCCGATGTCTGTAACATTCTTGATTTCAGAATTATTGTATACCTCTAACTCATAAATAGAATATCCATATTTACCTATAGGTGTTAAACCATTCATTCTTACATATTTAGCTTCTATTGGTTCAAAACTTAAATCATCTATTAATGCTTCTGTATTTGTTATGGCACGAATTTCTTGTACTGATGTATATGTTAT
>JBKEBJ010000103.1:0-2908 GCA_047973105.1 Coprobacillaceae bacterium
GCATGGTAAGAGCACATAGAGATATGTGTATTTTTTAATATATAAGACAATATCAATAAAAAAAGACTATCGAATCAAACCCATGTTATTTAAAACATAGGTTTGTCGACAGTCTGAAGGGCTGAATAGCCCTTTTCTTTATTCGGCACGCAACGCTTCTACAGCATCTTTTTTCGCTGCCATCTTAGCCGGAATATGTCCACCTAAAACAGTTAATACAGTACTAATTATTACCAATATAGCTGCATGAGTTAATTGTAAGTTTGCAGCACTTCCTAATCCTGTCATATCCTTAATTACCATATTGATTGGGAATGTTAATGCATAAGCAATGACAACACCTAATACACCACTAAACACCCCTAATAATAATGTTTCTGCATCAAAGACACGAGTAATATCTTTCTTTCTTGCTCCTAGTGCTTTTAATACACCAATTTCTTTTGTTCTTTCAATAACACTTGTATACGTAATTATACAAATCATTATCATACTAACAACTAATGAAATGGCAGCAAAAGCAACTAATACAACAGTAATTCCATCCATGATTCCACTAGATAATTCTGAGATTGTTCCAGCTAAATCTGTATAAACAATCATATCTGTTTCATCTTTACCATCATTATAATCATCAAGATATTTTACTACTGCTTCTTTACTATCAAAATCTTTTGGGTAGATAGAAACCATAAACGGTACTTCATCTCCACCAAAGTAGGATACTATATTCTCTTTTTCATCTTCTGTTTCAAAAGCTGACATCGTAATAACATTATACTCTGCTTCTTGTTGTGCTTTTACAATAGCACTATCTTTCGCAGTTTCAATTACTTGTTCAGCTAATTCATCACTATATGCTAAGCCACTTCCAACTAGTGAAATAGCCGTACCATTTTTAGCTCTAACCACTGCACTAATTGTTAGTGTTTGATTATTATCATTGTTGTATACTCCTTCTAAATCTTGAGAAGGCATAAAGTTTCCTAACTCTGTTTGATTATAATATTCATTATTTCCAACTAATTTATATGTTTTACCAATAACATCATCAAACGATAGTGATTTATCTGCAGTAACATCAAAGCCAATAGATTTTAAGAATTCTACATCTAAAGAATCATTTTCATCAAGAATCAATACTAATTCATTAGCTTTACTTGGAAATTTCCCAGATACTAAATCAAAATTATCTTCTAAATAGGAAGCGTCTCCTAAACTTTGAGGGAAACTAGAAACACTACCATTTTGTAATGATTTCATCGCTGTTTGCATATTTTGATTTGTTGAGGTAGAGCTGAAATTAATAGTTGAGTATTCGCCATTAGTCTCACCAATAATATTCATATTAACTAAACGTGTATATCCAACATTACTACAGATTTCCGGATCTAAGTTATCAATATATTTCATAAAATCATCTGTAAAATTATTTTGATGAACAACAGCCATATTTTTTGTTTCTCTTACTGTTATATTTTTTGGTAATTCTTTTTCTTCATCATCATCTGATTCTTCCATCATCATATTTTGTGATAATTGGTCTTCATCAACTTCTTGGGATGTACGAGTAATCATAATTGGATACTCTGATAAGGTTTCTGTTTGATAGTTATCAATTTCTCCTTGAAACCCTGTTGATAAAGATAAAATTACTGCGATACCAATAATCCCAATACTAGAGGCAAAGGATGTTAAGAAAGTTCTTCCTTTTTTTGATTTTAGATTATTAAATGATAAACGAACAGCTGTTAATAATGACATGCTTGTCTTTTTTAAGTTAAATGTTTCTTTCTTAGTTGCACCTTGATACGGATTACTATCATCTTCAATATGACCATCACTAAAGCGAATAATTCGATCTGCATATTGTGCAGCTAACTCTGGATTATGAGTAACCATAATAACTAAACGTTCTTTAGAAAGTTCTTGAATTAAATCCATAATTTGAACACTTGTTTTTGTATCTAAAGCACCTGTTGGTTCATCACATAATAGAATTTCTGGATCATTAGCTAAAGCACGAGCAATCGCAACTCTTTGCATTTGTCCACCAGATAACTGATTTGGTTTTTTATGAAGATGATCTTTTAAACCAACTTTTTCTAATACTTCTAATGCTTTATCATTTTTTTCTTTCTTAGATACACCACTTAATGTCATTCCCAATTCTACATTAGCAACAATTGATAAATGTCCAATTAAGTTATAACTTTGAAATACAAATCCTATTGTGTTATTACGATACGCATCCCAATCACTATCCTTGAAATTCTTTGTACTTTTCCCTTTGATAACTAAGTCCCCTGAATCATAGTTATCAAGACCTCCGATTATATTTAAACAAGTTGTTTTCCCAGAACCACTTGTTCCTAATATTGCTACAAATTCTTTTTCTCTAAAGGATACCGAAATATCATCTAACGCTTTAGTTTCAATCTCTCCCACACGGTATGTCTTTTTAATATTCTTTAACTCTAACATACTAGCTCCTTTCTTAAATCAAACTTCTATGTTACACTTGTAACATAGTTAGATATTTTAACATACACAACTGACTAGTCAATATGATTTTAGGCTAGTGTTACAAATAGGAGGAATTTGTTTGAATAGTGAAAATAAGATTGTCAAAGACTCGTTAACAGAATCATTACTATTATTAATGGAGACAAAAGAGTACTCACAAATATCAATTACTGATATAGCTAAAAAAGCAGGTGTCTCTCGTATGGCCTATTATCGTAATTTTGATAATAAAGAAGATATACTAGAGTATTATTTTGATAGAAGTTGTTATGAACTATATGCTTCTACCAATTTTTCTATTAATGAACCCTTTGTGAAAAGTGCTTTACAATATATATATACTTTTTTTATTGAGAAGCAAGCTGTAGTTGTTGCCTTAAAA
>JBKEBJ010000157.1:0-24132 GCA_047973105.1 Coprobacillaceae bacterium
CCGAGGGGTAATCGAACAAGCAGGACGTGATCATTTTGTAATTCATGACCCAACAACAAACAAACGTTATTTACTACAATTGGTGTATTTTGATTGGGCTGAATTTGATGAAGAATTGAATTACCAAGTTCCTTATGTATAACAAAAAAGTACATTATGTGCTTTTTTTATATCGAGAAATATCGATTATTTCTTATAAAATTGTGTTTTTTTACATTGTGGGCATATCGTTTGACTATTCCCCATCAGTACTATAAAATTTCACCATGAAAAATATTTTATTATGTTATTTTTCACAGGAACGAGAAGGAAGCGGGAAAGATTATGGAAAAATTTATGAAGAGGAGTGTGGCTTGTGTTTTAACACTATGTTGTCTAGTGTTAAGTTTTACTACAATATTTGCAAATAACGACACGAGCATGACATCACATGATGTTGAAATATCGAAAAACGATAGTGATTTTGATTTATTATCTTATATTTCTACATTAGAAGATGATGTCTCTAACACAAAGATCGAGATTACAGATGATGGCGAATTTAATCCTAGTATTGCTGGTGAATACACTGTTATCTATAATGTATTAGATTTAACGACAAACGAAACAACAACTAAGCAATTGCTTATACAAGTTGTGGAACAGGAAAATACGCAAAAGGATTCAGTAGAAACAACACAGGAAGCAGTTACCACAGATAGCCCTGTAACAAGAGCTAATACTGCTAATGTTGATGTAACGACAGAACAAGAACTAAAAGATGAACTAGCCAATGTTTCATCAATTAGTGAAGATACTAAAATCATTACTATTACAAATGATTTAGTAATAACAGATACTGTTTCTGTTCCTATGAATCACAATAAAAATGTAATTATTAAAGGTAGTGATTCTACAAATCCAATAGTATTACAAATGGGCGATAACACAAAAGGAAAATTTCATTTTAATATTAGTAGTAATGGAACTGGAACATTAACATTTGATGGACTTAAATTACAAGGATTAGTTACTGATGGAGCCTTTACTAATGGTTTGATAGATAAATCTCTTGTATATTCTAATTCTACTAAATCAGGTGGGATTACAGGTAATTTAACAGACGGTGAAATTGTTATTATGAATAGTGTTTACACTAGAATTAATAATGGTGCTTTTGGTTCTACTGCTAAAAAAGTAACAATAGATAACACTTCATTCATCTCTAACTACAGTGGTGCTAATGCAAATGGTGAATGGGGTGGTTTTGGAGGAGCTGCTATTAACTACGGTAATGGTAACTCAACGCCTACATATATTACTAACACTTCATTTATTGATAACTATTTAAGTGGTAGCGGTTATGTTGGTGGCGCTATTTCATTAACTGGTGGTAATGGTATCTTCTCCATTAAGGATTCTTACTTTAATGGTAATGAAGTTGCTGGTGGTGGCGATACGCTAGCTGGTGGTGGTGCTATTGCGATAAATGGTAATGCCAGATCTGGTGGAAGCAATCTAGTGATTGATGGTTCATTATTCGAAAAAAACAGAGTTATAACACCAAATAGTGGAACAGGTACAGCTGCTGATGGTGGGGCAATATATATTTTTCATAGTAAAGGTGAAGTCAATATATCGAATACTAGTTTTATTGAAAATGAAGCATATGATGAAGGTGGAGCAATTTCATTTGTTTCAGCAATTAATGAAAACAATAAAATAACTAACTCAACTTTTTATAAGAATATTGCTAAAGGCCTTCAAACAAGTGATTCTTATGATGGTGGTGGAGCAATTGAAGTTCGCTATGCAAGAACAGGACTTACATTTTTCTACTCTCAATTATATTTAGAAAATAATACAATTACTGGAAATGGTGCCGAAAAAGGAAACTATGGTTCAGCCACACCAACAGCTACCCAAAGAGCTGGTGGATTATATTCAGATGGTAAATATACTAAAATGAAAAACAATATTATAGCTGGAAATTATATTTCTGCTGCAGATGGAGTTAAAGTGTATGATAGCCAATATTCAAACTTTCATATCGGATCAACACTTAGTTCATTTGCTAATTATTATGTAGATTTAGGTGGAAATGTTTACGATAAAGCTGCTAAAGATATCTTTGGTGTAGATGAACCATCTACACAAGTATTGGGTGGAAAAGTTGCTGGATCAGATTTAGTTTCAAAAGCAATTCCTACTGTTCCAATTATGCCAGAGGGATTAGCGGATGATAAAATAACTGCTACATTAACTTATGATGAAAATGGTCATACTAGAGATCTTGGTACAAACCTTTCTGATATAGGTGCAGTAGAGATGAAATGGGTAAAGTATGTTGCTAATCAAACAGATAGTGATTGGACTTTATCCGCTTTAACAACAAACAATGGTGTGACTTATTATAGCTCAGCTAATCCAAACACAATTTATTTAATGTATTCGTATGGTTCGACACCAATTACAACATATACAAAACCAAATGAACCAACAGATTGGCAATTTATGAATTGGAATACAAGTATTGATGGTAATGGTACGAATTACAATGCTTCTTCAAGCATAGATATAACAATGAATACCAATACAACTCTTTATGGAAAATGGCAAAAAGCACCTAGTTTAAGTGTAACTTATGATGCAAATGGTGGAACTGGAACGCCTCCTATAGATAGCAATTTATATGGAATAAATAATCCAGTAACTGTTTTAGGACAAGGCTCAGTAATAAATGATGGGTATAAGTTTATTGGATGGAATACAGATGCTGATGGTAATGGTACAACGTATCAAGAAAACGATACTTTCCCAATTACAACAAATACCGTTCTATACGCAAAGTGGGAAGAACTATATACTGTGACTTATGATTCTCAAGGTGGAACTAGTGTTCCAGATGTTTCAGATTTATCAGCAGGCGATTATTTAGATAAACCTGCGGATCCAACAAAAGAAAATAGTATCTTCAAAGGATGGTATTTAGAACAGGAATGTATTAATGAATGGAATTTTGATACGGATACAATTACTGGAAATCAAACATTGTATGCGAAGTGGGAAACTGTTGATACTCCTGAACCTCCTGTAATAACACCAGGTGATAAGGATCCAGAACCTACTCCTCCAACTGAGAAACCAACACAAAATAATACGCAAACTTCTGATTTAACAGATACTACTTCATTTGTTTGGCTATTATCATTGTCAGGTTTTATCAATGGTATAACATTATTAAAAAAAAGATTAGTACCCAAAAAATAGCCTAATGGCTATTTTTTTATACTGACTTTTTATGTTTAACTCTGATAATCATAATTGCAGATAATACAAATACAATTAGTATTGGTACTATTTGCATAGTATCCCCTGTAGACGTAGTATTCGATGCTGCAGTATTTGTATTTGTTGGTGTACTTGGTACTACAGTATTATCATCTTTATCCTTCTCTTTTTCCTTCTCTTTTTCCTTTTCTTTTTCCTTTTCTTTTTCTGCCTCTAAAGCATCACTATCAACTACTTGAATACGATTATCAGGTTCTGCTTTAAAATTCTGATAATTTGCTTGTGCATACTCAATAAATTTAGGATATACATATCCATGAGCAGTGTAAGAAGTTGTTGCTTGTTCCTCATCACTTAAGAATTGCATTAACATATCTTCACGAGCAAGAACACGATATGTTTTTTCTAAATCTATTTCTGTTTCATCCGACATTGTTATCTTATATACCCTACTTCCTGCATCTTTAGTTGGGTCAAATTGTACTGTCATTCCTGATATTTGTTGAAAAGAATTTGTTACTTCTGGATAAGCAGCTAAAGCTTCTTCCATAACATTCCAAATTTGTTGACCTGTATAATCAAATTCTAATAAACGTTGTTCTGAACCTAAACTACTCAACAACGTATCACGAGTGACTGGTCCAGCAACTACATTTTGACGGATTGTTACTGATGCTGCAAACCCAACATCAACATTACCTGCTGCACGATATGCATCTGCAACAATATCTCCAAAGTTTGTTTCTTGTGAACGTACAATAGGTTTATCTCCAATCAAATCTACAGGTGTAGTAAACAATACTTCTGCTAAGTAATCTGCGTTTCTTTCATTTACTTCATCTATAATAGCTTGTACATCTGCATCTGGTGTAATACCACAAGATGCTTCATTCCCTTTGATAGCAATTAATTCTGCCTTTTTATCTGTAACAACACCATCTTCTAATGTTATTTCTAAAACTCCAATATTATTTCCATATTCTCCTGTTTGAGCGATTAGTACTCCATTATGCATCTTACCTGTTGGTAAAGCAGTATGACAATGACCATCTATTATCGCTGTTAACCATGGACATTTATCCGCAAGATATGTACTACGCATTGATTCTGTAGGATCTGTAATTCCTAAATGAGCAACAGCTATAAATATTTCTGCTCCATCTGCAGTTGCTTGTGTTTTTAGTTGTTCTGCAACACGAGCTGTTTCATCCCCATGAGAATCTCCAACATTATTATATGTTGTTGTTAGTCCTAAAAATGCAACTTTAACACCATCAAAATCTCTAATATAATAATCTCCTATTTCTGGAATGGCATCAAGTAAATCTAGCTCCGCATTAGCACCTAGAATTGGAAAATCACTTTCATCTACAATTCCTTGTATCATATCATAACTCATTGCGAATTCATGATTCCCAATTGTCATCATTTCATACCCAACCTCATTCATAACGGTTGCAACATCTAATCCATTTGATAATGAAGCAAATGATGTTCCAGCAAATGCATCACCTGCAGATATGATTGCGACATCTTCTCCATCTGCTCGCATTTGATTAGCTAACCCTTTCACATACGGTTCTACCTCAACATTCGCATGAACATCATTTGTATGAATAATCTTTATTTCTGTTTCTTCTGTAGCACTTACCTTTGTGCTATTATTATTTGTTAAAGTTCCAAACATAGAAAATACTAGTAAAGCAGTTAGTGCAATTTTTTTCATTCTCCCTATCCTCCTATTAAAATTTCCTAACTAATTGCAGTATTATTTTTACCCCTCCTTTTTAGGATTCCAAAATAAAAACCCATTTACATAACACTAAAAAAGGTTCTGTAAATAGGTTTAGCTTGCTTGGCAATCACTATCCTTCTATAGGCAAGAGTATAACATATAGGTTTTATTTATGCGAGCGCTTTCATGGTTATCCACTATTCTTCCAAATTCCCATAAACAATCCCAATATTGACTACAATATTGGGATTGCCTACACATTATCTTTTAGGTGCTTTCTAACTTCACTAATGAAGTGTAATGAGCCAGTAATAACGATTGTTTCATATTCTTTATCTATTTGTTTTAATACATCTTGATAATTAGGTGCTTGGCTCTTTGATCTATCATCATCAAAACTGGCTGGAAATGTTGGATAGTCTTTTAATAATTGTAACATTGAACTACTATCTTTGTCGGATAGTGCACTAAATATAATAACTATACTTGATGATTTTAGATTATCTATACTTTGTTTTAGAGCACGAATCCCATCAATATTATGTGCCCCATCCAAATATATATTTCCTATTCTCTCAAATCTACCTGGATATTGAAAATTAGTAATTGCTTGTTGAACTTTATTAGCATTTGTTTTTATACATTTATTTGTAATCGCAACGGCTAGTTTAGCGTTGTAGATTTGATAACTACTATCTGTATTAAGAATATAATTATTATTCTCATATACAAATTGTTTTCCTTCTTCTTTTTTTACTACTTCCATTTTCGTATTGTGTTTATCACAAATTTTTGAAAAAATGGAAAGTAACTCATTGTTATCTTCACTTGTAATAAACACTTGGTTCTTTTTAATGATTCCTGCCTTTTGGATTGCGATTTCATTTAATGTATTGCCTAACATTTCTTGGTGATCAAAACCAATATTAGTAATTACACTTATATTACTATTAATAACATTTGTTTTGTCTGTTTTACCACCTATCCCAGTTTCAATAACACAGAAATCTAAATGATTATCATGAAAATATAACAACATAATTAAAACATCTATTTCAAACATAGATAACTGTTCTTTTTCAATAATTGTTTCTAATTTATTAATATAAAATAGTAATGATACATCTGATATTGGCTTCCCATTAATACAAATTCGATCATTATGTTGTATCATATATGGTGATGTAAATGTTCCAACCTGATATCCATGTTGCATTAATATTTCTCTAACAAATTGTACTGTTGATCCTTTACCATTAGTCCCTGCAATATGGATTGTATAGGGTAATGATATAGGGATATTATATTTTTTAATTGTTTCTTGAAATTGTAAAAACGTACGTTTCGTACGTTTTCCTTCAATATATGTTATTGCTTCTTTACATGTATTAAACATTTGGTATCTCCCAGTTAATTGGTTGCATTTGTTGTTGTGTTAAAAAAGTATTTGCTTTACTAAATGGTTTAGAGCCAAAGAATCCGTAATCAGCTGAATAAGGTGATGGATGTGAACTTGTTAATACTAAGTGTTTATTTGTATTAATATATTGTTGTTTCTCTTTAGCGTTTTTACCCCATAAGATAAATACTAAAGGTTTCTCTCTTGCATTTAATGCTTTAACAATATTCAAAGTAAATGTTTCCCACCCTTTTCCTGAGTGTGAGTTAGCTCTTCCTTGTTGTACTGTTAAAACATTATTTAATAATAATACTCCTTGTTTTGCCCAACTTGTTAAATCTCCATGGCTAGGAATTGCACAACCAAGATCGTTATGTAATTCTTGGTAAATATTTATTAAACTTGGTGGTACTGCTACCCCCTTACGAACACTAAAAGATAATCCATTAGCTTGACCATAACCATGATATGGATCTTGTCCTAAAATCACAACTTTGACATCTTCAAAGGGACATAAATTTAAAGCTCGAAAGATTTCTTGTTTGGGTGGAAATATCGTTTTTGTTTGATATTCCTGTTCTATAAATTGATGTAATTGTTTATAGTAATCTTTAGAAAATTCAGTTTGTGCAATATCTTTAAACTTCATTGTTGAATATAAACCTTTCAATCAATTCCGCAATAACCCCTTCATTATTATTTGCTTTAGTTGTAACATCACAAATTGCTTTAATATCATCTACTGCATTATTAGCCGCAACGGATAATCCTGCAACCTTTAACATTGCCATATCATTATAATTATCGCCTACTGCAATCGTATCTTTAATATCAATATTAAGTAATTTTGCTAGATCTATTAATCCTTGTCCTTTATCAACCCCTAGTTGATTGAACTCTATATAGCGATTTGATGAATAACTTACTGCCACACAACCATCGGTTATATGTTTCATCTGTGGTTCTAAAGACATTAAGTATGGTACATCAACATTTTGATATAGAATCTTGGAGATTGGTTCATCTTTAAGAAAATCAATAGAATTCTCTTCTTTGTTTTCATATTCTACACCTTGATTTTTAAAACGTTCAAATTCTGAATCACTAATATTGAATACATATAATGTATCCTTTGTATAAACGTGTTGACATACATTACATTGTAATCCAAACTCAAATATTTCTTTTGTCTTTTCAAATGATAACCCTTTAAATGAAATTAAATGGCTTCCCTTGTTTTCAGTTAAAGCACCTCCATTGAATGAAATGGTATATTCTTTAGGCATATCATATAATCCCAAATCCAATAATTCTTGTTTTATTCCACTATACCCACGTCCAGTAGCTGGTACAAATTTCACACCATATTCTTTTCTTGCTCTTGCAATAGCGTCAAGATTATTTTGTGGTATTTTATGACTATCATCTAATAATGTTTCATCCAAATCGCATGCAATTAATTTATATCCCACTTTTTACGTCCTCCAATATGAATTTTTCAATTACTTCTTTTACTGCAAATTGATCATAATTATTCTTTGTAACATACTGTGCAAGTTCCTTAATATCATCACTTGCACACTGTACTGCAACACCTAGGTTAGCTTCTTTAATCATTTCTACATCATTATAATTATCACCAATAGCTATAGTTTGTTTAATATCGATATTCAAATAGTTAGCTAGCCAATGTAATCCTGATCCTTTACTTACCCCTAAAGCATTAAACTCTAGATATCGACTTGATGAATAACTTGCACTTACTTTATCTTTAATTACATCTTCTAATTCTTTTTCAATACTTTTAAGATATGGCATATCTCGTTTTTCAAATAATATTTTAGCTATTTTTTCTCCTTTAATAAAGTCCATATTATATTCATCTATAACTTTAAAAGGCGCTTTTTGTACTGTTTTTCTTTCTACTTCATCCGGATCTGCATTAAAAATATAACACATATCGACTGTAAAAATTAGAATACATACATCATAATTTTCTCCTATTTCAAATAATTCTTTTGTTTGTTCAAAAGATATTCCTTCAAAATTTAATATCTTATGATTTTTATTTTCAACTATCAATGCTCCATTAAAACAAATAGAGTATTCATCTTCTTGATCATACGTATCTATTTCTTTTAATATTTCTGGTATCATATTATATGCTCTACCAGTAGCTGGAACAAACTTTAATCCTTTTTTTCTTCCCTCTTTAATTGCTTCTACATTCTCTTTTGGTACATGATGGTCTACTAACAGTGTTTCATCTAAATCGGATAACATCATTTTATACATATCTATTCCTCCATACAATATCTATATAATAGCACACTTTCTAATGGATACTTTTAATTTTCTGATATTAAAAATGCTTGTTGAACTATCATTATATATTTATGATTTTACCACACTCATATTTCTCTTCTCTAACTTCCGTTAAATAATAACTTAATAAATTTTGACCTTTACATTTCGCTATACTTAAACAACCTCTACCATTCATAGAAAAGACTAATGTTGTATTACATTAGCCTTGTTAAATATTTTTAAGTAATATAAAACGATCAGTTATCTGATCGTCTGTTTATTCTTCTTCACCAGGAATGATAGCAACACGTTCTCCTTCACGAGTAAAAACATATTTTTCTCGCGCATAACGTGTAACATAATCCTCGTCATTAAGTAGTTCTACTTCATTTTCTAAATCTTCTTTTTCTGTTAATAATGTTTCTTTTTCTTTTTCTAAATCAACAATGTCCTCTTTTTGTTGAAATACAGACATCGCACTAGAGAATAGTGTATATATTAGAAAAATCCCTGCCACAATATAACCAAACCCTAGGAATACTCTTGATTTTCCTCTGGATCCTGTTTTTTTCTTTTCGGCCATTGTTTCACCTTCTTCTTTACTTTTCTTAGTATACCACGAAATTTAGAAAAAATGAAGGTTATTGGCGATATAACTTTTTTTATCACTTTCATCCATTTTTCCATCCAAATTAAGATATGAAATGCATAATAATTTTCATATATTATATATCCCATAACCAATCCAATAAAGTAATAAAAACGAATGTCTCCATTATTTATAATTAACAAACCATAATAGTAAGTAAGACCAAAAGAAATACCAAGACATATTTGAAGAATAAATCTAAGGATTGTTTTCTTGTATCGATAGAACAAACGATTAATAAAACTATAAAGGAAACTAAATAGTAAACTGTAGACAAATGAATACACTACTCCTTGAAACTGCACTAATAATTTCATTATTTAAGTAATTTATTGAACATACTCTCTTTTGACTTGTTACTCTTTTTATTAACTACATAACTAACAGAATCAATATTACCTTTAATACTAACTTCATTTTTATCTTGATCTAAGCGAATTAGAGATAGCTCTGTTCCAGTAATATTTAAGAATCCTAATGATGTTTCAATTAAGAATTATAAAGAGTCAAAACTCTCGATGTTTTTAACACCTTTTAAATCAATGTTTTTTCTATCCTTTAAATAGACATTATGATATGGTGTATGTTCAAAACGCATTGCATGATTATTATTGTTATTTTCCATATATTTACCTCCTGTTATATCTTATGTTTTAGAAAAGGTTTCAGAACTAAAAGAGGCATAATTTAAAATAACTAAATAAAAACATGGATATTTTTTATCCATGTTTAATATTTTTTGGGAGAAAAAATATTCTTAGATTAATTTCTTAATTTCATTATATAAATCTTCTGTTGTTAAACCTAATGTTTTTTGTAAGTAGTCAGGGGACCCAACTTCTCCAAAACGATCTTTTACTCCTACTCTTTTGAATTTTGCTTGTATATTATTTTCTGCAATAACTTCAGATACAGCACTACCTAAACCACCAATAATAGAATGATTTTCAAATGTAACAATCGCTTTTTTATTTTGACAATGTTCAATAATACTATTGACATCCAATGGTTTAATCGTGAACATATCAATAACAGTTGTAGAAACACCTTCTTTTTCTAATCTTTCTGCGCAATCTAACGCTTCCGATATAAGTTGTCCACAAGCAATGATTGTAACATCCTTTCCAGTTTTAAGAATATTTGCCTTACCAATAGTAAATGTACTATCTTTTTTATATACATTTCTAACATCTTTACGATTCGCTCGAACATAGTGAATCCCTTTTAATGAAGCAAAAGTTTCAATGATATATTGTAGTTGTGTATCATCTGCTGCGTCGCATACAATAGCTTCTGGAATAGAACGCATTAATGCAATATCTTCAAAAGTTGTATGTGTTCCACCATTGGTTCCAACACAAAATCCAGGGTCTGAACCATATATATTAATTGTTGTTTTCGCATATGCTCCGGATACAAATAATTGGTCGTATACACGTCTTGAGGCAAAAGGTCCAAAAGTATGAAGGAATGGAATATATCCTTCTAAGGACAATCCTGCTGCCACACCAACCATATTGGCTTCTGCAATACCACATTGAATAAACTGTTCATGATGTGATTCTTCTATTTTTGTAAAACCACTAGCTCCTCCTAAATCTGCTTCTAATGCTAGTACTTGTTTATTTTTATCCATTAATGATTGTAATGTCTCTACTACACATAAACGTAGTTCTCTTCCTTTAGTACTTCTATCTTCTACTAATTTAAATGTCATTTGTAGATCCTCCAGCAATGAATTGTTCTAAACCAGCTATTGCTTTTTTATTTTCTACTATAATATCTGGTGTGAACTTAACAGAATGGTTGGCTATCATGTCTTCATAAAAAGGAACTCCTTGTCCTTTTATTGTATCTAATACAATGCATTGTGCTTTTCCTTTTTCTTTTTTAGCTTTTGTTATAGATTCTATTATTTCTTATTCTTTGTTTCCTTTGACTTCTTTTACATGGAATCCAAAAGGTTTCATTTTGTCTACAATACTAAAAGGATTCATTGTTTCTTTTGTTGTTCCATCCAACTGCTTCTTATTATCATCAATGAATACAATACAATTATCTAATTGATAATGCGCAATAAATTGAAATGCTTCAAAACATTGTCCTTCATTTAGTTCTCCATCACCAACAATTGCGTATACATAATTATTAGATTTTTTCATTTTTAAGCCTTTAGCAATTCCAGCAGCTACTGAAATACCTTGTCCTAAAGATCCTGTTGTCATATCGACTCCAGGCGTTTTATTTTTATCTGGATGACTTGGTAAGTTGGTTCCCCCTTGATTTAATGTATATAACATTTCTTTATCAAAATACCCAACATTCGCTAATGTACTATACAAGGCTGGTCCTGCATGGCCTTTAGATAATACTAATCGATCTCTATTTTCATCATTAGGTCTTTTAGGATTATGTTGCATACAGTTTCCATAAAGTACACTTAATACTTCTACTATTGATAAAGACCCTCCAATATGACCTTGACCTATATGAGAAATCATTTTTAATATATCAATTCGAATATTCGCAGAAAGTTTCTTTAGAGCATCCAATTCTTTTTTATCCATAATTGTCCTCCCTACTTAAAATATTCTTTTAGTTTTGTTTCTAATTCATCAATATCCATAATATTGTCTAAAATAATAACTCTTGGTAAATTAGTAACAAATGTTGATAGGTCTCCTCCTACAACAAATAAATCCGCAGCTGTTTCTGTTGCATCAGAAACTGAGGAATGTGTAACATCAATACCTGGCACTTCCATTTTCTTTAACACTTTTTCGACATTCATACGAACTAACATACTTGATCCAAGTCCTGAACCACAACAACACATTATTGATTTTATTTCCATAATATCGCTCCTTTATTTAATAGATTAGAGGAGAATGTCTCCTCTTAATCTTTATTCTTCTACTTTTTTCTTTGGTAGAATAGCACTTAAGATAATTGGTAAACAGAAGATTCCAATACATACTATCATCAATCCACCACCATTAATAAATTGAGCTATCCACCCCATAATGATTCCAGCAACAGAGAAGTCAGCATCTGAGAATGTACTATTCGCAAAGTTTAATGCTCCCATTACTGGCATACATATCGCTGGTAAGAATGTAATTAACATACCATGTAGGAATGATCCTACTAAACATCCTCGTAAACCACCTTCTGCATTAGCGAATACACCAGCTGTTGCACCACAGAAGAAATGTGGAATAACGCCTGGTAAGATTAACGCTACTGAGAACATTGTTTTATCAATAAATCCTAAAACAAATAAACCTACTATTCCTCCTAAGAAAGAAACTAAGAATCCAATTAATACTGCATTTGGTGCATAAGGGAATACGACTGGACAATCCAATGCTGGTTTCGCATTAGGTACTATTTTTTCTGCAATACCTTTAAATGCAGGAACAATTTCCCCAATAATTAAACGAACACCACTTAGAATGATATATACTCCTCCAGCAAAGTTTAATCCTTTAATAATTGCCCAAACAGCCCAATGTGTTTCTGTCTCTCCTTCAAAGAAAGCTGCGATTGTTGGATCTGACATACCATCTTTAAAAACAACAGCTATCATTGTCACAATAAAGAAGAATACTACCATTGTTAACCCTATCGCTACTGTTGTATCACGTAAGAATGACACACGTTTTGGGAAATTAACATCTTCTGTTGATTTTTCACCTTTAAATATTTTCCCTATTTGTGCAGAGAACCAATACCCTACACCACCAAAATGACCAAACGCTAATTCATCTGTCTTTACAATCTTACGCATTGTAGGTTGACAGATTGCTGGTGAAACTACCATTATAACTCCTAATAACAGACCACCACTAAGCCATAATTGGAATCCTGATAGATTTCCAACACTTAGGATAACAGCTAACATACATGCCATATATAATGTATGATGTCCTGTTAAGAAAATATAGTTCCATCTTGAAAAACGGGCAATAACAATATTCGCTATCATCCCAATACACATGATATAGGCTGTATCGGTTGCGAAATCAAGCAATCCTAGAGATACTATTGCTTCATTATTTGGAACTACCCCTTGCATTCCAAATGCATAATTGAATAATGTACCAAAATCATTTAAACTTCCTGATTGTAGAAAAGCAGCTCCAGCACTAAGTACTAAGAACCCAACTATGGTTTTTACAGTTCCTTTAACAACATCTTCTAATGGCTTCTTTTGTAATACTAAGCCAAGTAGAGCCATGAGACCAACTAATATCGCTGGTGTAGATAAAATATTAATAATAAATTCCATATAAATATAACCTCCCCTTTCATTAACGCTCTTATTTATACATCTACGGAAAGAATAAACTCCTTGTATATTTCTTCTGTTGATGTCGCGTTGACTATTTTACTAACTCGTTTTGCATCTGCGAAAATATTAGAAATAGCTTGCATTGCATATAAATGTGCTTCTGAATCCGTAGCCCCAAAAGCAATTAATACTCGTACATCAAACCCATCTGCTTTAAACTTTACAGGATTTTTTAATACAGTAATTGCGAGTTGTGTTGATATGACTCCTTTGTCAGCTTCTGCATGAATCAAAGCTAAGTCTTCACATAATACATAATAAGGACCAAATTTATAAGTGTTTTCGATGATTCCATCGATATACCTTTGTTCACAATACCCTTGTTCTATTAATGGTGTAATAGCTACTTTAATAGCATCTTTCCAGTCACTAACTGTATCTAGGATTCTAACATTTTCTTGTTTTAATAATTCTTCAATTTGTATTGCTTTTCTATCCATAATATATCCTTTCTACATTTTCATTCTACTAATGATATAAAGTAAACAGAAGTCCAATTGTTTGCACAATTTTGTACAAACTATGTACTCTCTTTCTCTTTATTTAAAATGTTTTCTATTTCTTGTAGTATTCCTTTGGAACTATTTCGTTTAAGTAAACAATCAATATTTTTAGGTTCACTAAAAATAGCCATAATATCGTGCAATATGCGAATATGACTCACTTGATCACTCGTCGCTAATACCATAATGATATCTGCCTTACGATGTTCATTAAAATGAATAGGTGTATTAAATTTCGCTAAAGAAAAACCTAAACGATGAACACCATCTTTAATTCCTGCATGTGCTAATACAACATTATTAGTAATAAACATATAGGGCCCCATTTCATTACATTTCTTAACAATACTTTCAACATAACGTTCTTCTATACTATTGTTATCTAGTAGTGGCACACTAGCAAAAATAATTGCTTCTTGCCAATTATAGTCAGTATTGCATATTAGAATATTTTCTTCATATAAGTGGTTTAACATCCCAAAGCCAAAACTTTGTTTAGGTGAATTATGTACTTTTGAATTAGAAGTAAAGTAATTTTCTAATCCTTTCTTAAATAATTTAATATCTTTTTTACTCATATAATTTTTTGCGATATCAACAATTTCTTCAACTCTAACTTTATTTTCATTACTATATTTCATACATCTTCGAAGTACCATTACTCGATCACTATCTGTTAGTATTGGATGAATAACTAATATATCGGTTTCTTTCTTCATTTCTACTGTAGATATAACAACATCATAATCATGGTTGCTGTCAAATTGGGATAACATAATCGTATCAATCGTTGTTGCCTGAGGAACTAAATTACTGATTTCCGCCTTTAACATATTCCCCGTACTTACACCATTAGGACAAATAATTAGGATTTTTATACTCGCTGGATTTCCATTGTTATCTACCATAAAGCCACCAAAATGTAGTGTTATATAAGCAATTTCACTATCTGGAATGGGCACTCCTAATTCTCTTTGTAATACTTGACAAGCCTTTATTGTTATTTCAAATAGTTCATTATATTCGTGTTTTATATCTTGTAACATAGGGTTCGTTAACTGTATCCCATAACGGTATCGGTATAACGATGTCTTTAAATGTGCGAATAAAGCATTGATTACTTGTTCTTCATTAGAAAACTCAATACATGCGACTTTTGAAAACTCTCTAACTAAAGATGTTGCTAGCTCATATGTATAACCTTCACTATCAATCATCATATCGATAGGGATGGTTTGTAAGCGTGATCCTAATAAGTGCAACGCAATATACAATTGATGATCTTGTTGTAATTCATTAAAATATTGATTCACAAGTGTATATTCTTTTGTTTTCATGATATCTTCAATATCTTTTTTACTAAAATGAACTTTCCCAGAGCGAGATCCTATAGAAGACATGAAAGTAGCTAATGCAAACAATACCCCAGATACATATTTTGTTTCTAAGGCTTGTTCAATACGGTTTAATTTTTCATCTATTTGATATATTCTTTCTCTATTCTCTAAGGGAATCGCACCTTTACGATAATACTCACTTAAATCATTAAAGTATAAAAAGAATACTGACACTTTCTTTGTGAAATCACCAACAATACGATATCCTACTTTATTTTCATAGGATATCTCTAGTCCATATTTTTGAAGTTCTCTATCAACGATTTTTAAATCATTAATAACTGTATTACGACTAACTTTACAATGCATTATAAAATCTTCAATATATAACTCTCTTGTTTTTGTTAAAATCGAACAAATAATAATTTGAATTCTTTGTGTTGGTGTAAATAGGTATTCAATATTATGTATTGCTTCATGTAATATCTGCTTGACTTCTTTAATTTGTGTTTGTTTAACAAACACACCTTTATTTCTTTCTATTTCTATTGGATCTATATGAAAAGAATCAAGCCATTCGTTTATCTTCATAATGTCATAATATACACTTCTTTTTGAAACACGGTTTTCTTCTGCAATTTCTGAAATTGTTAAATACCCTTGTGTATTCATAATCATTTGTAATATCTTTTGACATCTAGCATCTAAACTATATATAATTCCCATCTTTTCACCTCCTACTTTTATTCTGGAAAGACTTTTAAATAATCTGTCTTAAACTTTTCTATTCCTTCTTTAGTTAATGGATGTTGCATCATTTGTTCTAAGACATGATATGGAACTGTTGCTATATGAGCACCTGCTTTAGCACTATTAATAACATGAATACTATTACGAATACTTGCAGATATAATCTCACTTTTTATTTGATGCACTTTAAATATTTCTGCGATTTCTTTAATAAGAGAAATACCATCCATAGATATATCATCTAATCTACCAACAAATGGTGATACATATGTTGCTCCTGCTCTTGCAGATAATAAGGCTTGTGTGGAATTAAAAATAAGTGTCATATTAATTTTAATTCCCTCATTTGATAATACTTTACATGCTTTTAATCCTTCTATTGTTGTTGGTAACTTAACAACCATATTTTTATGAATTTTAGCGATTTCTCTTCCTTCTTCAATCATCCCTTTTGCATCCATAGTTGTTGCTTTAACTTCACCACTGATGGCACCATCAACAATACTTGTTATTTCTGTAATTACTTGGTTAAAGTCTCTTCCTTCTTTAGCGATAATTGATGGATTTGTGGTTACACCACTAATTACTCCCATTGCATTAGCTTCTTTAATTTCATTAATATTTGCGGTATCTAAAAAGAATTTCATATATTCTCCTCCCTTTTCTTATAACTCAATTATAGTTTTCTTAGACTATTGTTTGAAGTACAATCTTTTTCACAATAATGAACAATTATTGAAAAACAAAAAAGAGGAAGTAGTTTCTTCCTCTTGATAAGATATATTATTATATGTCTGTACTCTCAATTTTCTCTTCTTTAAGAATTTCATATAACATTCCACTTTCATCTTTAAGAACATGTTCTTTTAATGCTTTAACTTTAACAGTCAATACATTACGACCAAAAGTGATTTCTATTTCATCTCCTACTTTTAATTGAACAGAAGGTTTTGCGACCTTGCCATTAACTTTGACACGATCACTTTTACTAATTTCTGTCGCTAAAGTACGTCTTTTAATTATTCTTGATACTTTTAAAAACTTATCTAATCTCATATTTCTCCTTATGATTCCATCGCTACAGTAATAGCTGGAACTACTTGTTTCTTACGGGAAATAACACCTGGTAGTGTAGCTTGACGATCCACTAACTCGATAGAAAATGCAGTCTCTACAATATCTGGTCTAGAACCACCTACGAAGATTTCACTATTCGCATTTATAATATCTGTTAATAGTAGTAATGTAAATTGTAAGTTTTGTTTCTCAGCAACTTCATTCATGTACTCTAACATAGCTTCTTTAAATGGCATAAATCCTTCAATATCCATTGAATTCACTTGCGCTACACCAACACTAGCTTCTTCAAAGCTAAACTTCTTATAATCTTGATTAAAGATTTCTTGTACTGTTTTACCAACTAAAGAAGTTCCTGCTTTAAACATATCCATCGCAAATGTTTGAATATTAACTTCTGCAATCTTCGATAATTGTTTAGCGATTTTTGTGTCTACTGGTGTACATGTTGGTGATTTAAATAATAATGTATCAGAAATGATAGCACCTAATAATAATCCCGCAATATGTTTTGGCATTTCTATACTTTGTTCTTGAAAACATTTGAATACAATACTCGCTGTTGAACCTAATGGTTCACCTCTAAAGTATACAGGTCCAATTGTTTGAATATCAGCCACACGATGATGATCAATAATTTCTAATATTTCCGCTTCCTCAATACCAGGAATCGATTGTCCTCTTTCATTGTGATCCACTTGAATTACTTTTTTCTTTAATCCACTTAATAATGCGAAACGTGAAATACTTCCCACACAACGATTATTTAAGTCTAATACTGGATAACTACGATATCTTGTTTCACTCATGATTTGTTTTACATAATCTAATGTATCATCTGTTGTGAAAGTAAATAACTCTCCTTTTTGCATGACATATTCAACAGGAATAGATTGTACAATTTGTTGTGATGTCATATACGTATTAAAAGTTGTTGAGATAACACTAATGTTATGTTCTTTTAACGTTTCTAACACTTCTTCTTCTACTGTTAAAGACCCCGTTAAAATAACTAATGATACTCTAGCTTCAATCATGGATTCTAATGCATCATCACGGTCTCCACCAACAATAACTACGTCTCCAGGTTTAATACGTTTTTTGGCTTCTTCACCACTCATAGCAGCGATATGAATGTCTCCATATACACTCTTTAAATCATCATTCAAATATAAAACGGTTGCTTCTAATGTATCGATTACATTTTCAATTGGTGTTCTAGCTTCTTTTAAAATTCCGCTATCCCACTTTTCCATATACCCTTCAATCATATTTGATGTTGATAATAAACCTAACAAATGACCATGGTCATCTAATATTGGTGCAGATTTAAGGTTTTGTTGTTTCATTAATGACCAAGCTGTTTTCAAAGTTAATTCTTTTGAAAAGACAGTTACTTTATCATAATTTAAATCTTCTACTTTTTGTTTTACTGACTTTAATAATGTAGGAATTTCCACATTAAAATATTTCAATATATATTCTGTTTCGCGATTGATTTCACCCAGACGTACAGGAACTGCACAATAACGATCAATTGCAT
This sequence comes from Coprobacillaceae bacterium, assembly GCA_047973105.1. GTDB lineage: Bacteria > Bacillota_I > Bacilli_A > Erysipelotrichales > Coprobacillaceae > CAKVJS01. The sequence continues at coordinate 18,925 of JBKEBJ010000157.1, forward strand.
TCATTAAGTATGCATAACCAATAGCTGAACATATAGAGTCTGTATCCGGATTTCGATGCCCACTTACATATACTAAATCTTTCATAATTACCCCCATGTATATTACATTTTCTTTAAGTAACGATATACTGTTGGCTCTGAAACAGCTAATTTTTCAGCTACTAGTACAATCGCTCCCTTTACTTTAAATGTACCCTTTTCTTGTAAATATTTAACAACCTTTATTTTTTCATCCACATTTAATCTTTCTGCTAAGAAATAACTTGGGAATCCCATAGATTCTAAACATTCTTTTATGTATAAGTCAATCATTTCATCTAGAGGTGATGATAAAATCTCAACTGGATTATCCATCTTAAATTCAATATCTTTTTCTTCCTTAATTCCTAATATCTTTTTTATTGTCGTTGTCATATATTCTAAATCCGATATATTAACATTTACACACAACATCCCAATTGGCATCTCTTTTCCATCCTCTTTAATAAAGAATGTTGCAGAACGCATTAATTTACCATCTGGTCCTGTTGTTTTATAGTTTGTTACATAATCATGATCTAAGTATTGTTTCTCTTCTAAATAATGTAAAGATAGATTAGACAACTTAGCTCCTATTTCTCTTCCTGAATTTTGTGCACTATTTGCGATAGCTACTATTTCTCTATTTTTAGATGTTAAATCATGTAGAGCAATCTCAACATTTTCTCCAAATGCTTTACCTAAGAATTCTACAAGCATAACATACCCTTCTAATTTTTTATGCATATCTCTCACTCCTTCTTCGTAATTATACACTAATATGATAAAAAATTACAATGTTTTTTATTATGATAATAAATATTTTATATCCATTATTATTCTATACATTATAAAGACAAAAAGAACTCTTTATTCTCCTCATATTTCAACATTCTAAGTACATTTCATCTTCAAATTATGTTAAACTTTACGAATTATTCCGTATTTATTGACATAATAACATATTTTATTTATTATTATGTTAGCGCTTACACTTTAACAATGTTAACTTAATTTACTTATATTATCTATATAAACGTATTCTCAAAACAAATAATAGAGATACTGTAGTTATTACATTTTATACACATACTACATTTAATGTATAACGGTTTATTATTCGAGCATTACTGATATTGATAGTTTTTTATGTTATCATTTCAACCAATATTCAGTAAATATAGTACTAGAAAAGAGGTGACCCTAAAAATACTACTACTTAATTTTCAAATACATATAAACATACACGGGAGAATAAAAAAATGAAAATTATGAAAAAATTTATTAGTGTCCTTTTTTGTGTTTGCATGATAGTACCAATAATACAAACACCTATCCTGGCTGATGAACCTAACACTTCATTTCCAGAATCTTATACAATTTACCCAACACCACATGATATTGCTTATGGAACCGCTGGTGTTAGTTTAAGTGATGTTAATATTGTAACAACCGATAATATGGTCACACCTTCTAAAACAAATTTAGAAGAAATACTAACGAAAAATAATATTGCTTACACTTATAGCGATACAAAATCCAACTCTAAACCTAATATTATTTTAGGAATTGTTGATGATAATCCGACTATCCAAGAATATTTTAATGATTTAGCTTTAACCACAGATCAAACCTTTGCATTAGATAAATTAGAGGGATATGTCTTATCTGTAAAAGATAATACTATCTTTATCATGGGTAGTGAAAGTATTGCTTTATATTATATTATGGGGTTCTGACTTTTAAACAAATGGTTAATACAAATACAAACATTAAAGATGTTTTAATTAATGATTATTCGGATAATGCAAATCGTGGTACTATTGAAGGTTTCTATGGTGTACCATGGTCTAACGATACTAGAAAAGACATCATTGAAATGATGGGTGAATATAAGATGAATGAATATATCTATGCCCCAAAAGATGATCCGTATCATTATGGTAAGGACTGGTATAACTTATATCCTGCTGATGAATTATCGCAAATGAAAAACTTAGTCGATACTGCGAAAGATAGTAATGTAGAGTTCATCTATACTTTACATGTATCTAATTATATGGATTTAACAGATGATGATGACGCTGCAAATAGTTCCCTTCCAGAAAAAACATCTGCACAGTGGGCACTAGATGGTAGTGACAACGATCGTGGCGTCTATGTTCCGGTAGGGCAACATGATATTGATGCTTATGATGCTGATGAGACTTGGAATCAGTTTATTGCAAAGTTTGATCAAATGTATAATATTGGTGTACGACGTTTTGGAATTCTAGCAGATGATATTAGCTTTCCTGTAGCTCGTTATAGCATTCCCTATTTAGTTAATTTCATGAATGATCTACAAGAATACTTAATGACAAACTATGAAGATGTTGAGCCTTTAATGTTCTGTCCTAGTTATTATTATCAAGCAGATGCAAGATTTAATGGTAGAACATATATGAGCTATATTAAAGATGGATATAATCAACAAATCACTAATGGTTTAGATAGTAAAGTTGAAGTAATGTGGACAGGTGCTCAAGTAATGTCCAACGTTAATAGTACAAACAATGCCTTCATGAATACCTGGATTGGTAAGGATCCTTTAATTTGGTGGAATTATCCAGTAACTGATTATGTTCCAAGTTATGTTTTGTTAGGGCCTAACCCTGGTCTAAATTCTAATGCAACAAATATGACGGGAATTATATCTAATCCGATGCAACAAGGATTTGCCTCTGAAATCTCATTATTTGGTGTCGCAGATTATGCATGGAATTTAGAAGGTTATGATCGATATCAATCCTGGCAAGATTCTTTTAGTTATCTCTTTCCAGATGTTGCTGATAGTTTGTATCTAATTGCACAACATGCAACAACAGGATATAGTACTACTGCATTAGACCAAAATGAAGAATCTACATATTTAAAACCTTATTTAACAGCTTTTGAAGATGCCGTCAACAGTGGAGATGAGGCTGCCATCGCAACGGCAGGTACAAATCTTACTGTTCAATTTGACAATCTATTAAATGCAATTAATGATGTTCGTAATAACTGTACATCCTCAGGACTAGTGGAAGATTTAAATCCTTGGCTTGATAAATTAGAAAGTATTTGTATTACAGGTAACGCTATTATTAAAGCGTATACAAGCCTAGATACTGTAGAAATCTGGAATGCATATTCATTAGTTAATGCTGAAGTCAGTTCTTGGCCTACTATTACAGTTGAACAATTAGAAGGTGGAACAGTAGCTGCTGAGATTGGAAAAGCGCATTTAACTCCATTTATTAATACTATGATTTCATTACTAGAAGATCGTGTTAATTCAAGCATGTTAACAGGTGATAAAATCACTGTAACAAATGATTTTATGACAAATGTTCCTGACTTAGAAGGAATTAGTGTAGTGAAAGAGGATAATAATTTCACTATATCAAATATGGAAAACATAGATTTAGAACCATATCATTTTGTTGGTATGAAACTAGAGAAAACATATTTAATAGACTCTATTTCATTTGATATTGATGGAGATGTAAAAGATAAGATTAGTGTAGAATGTTCAGTTAATGGATTGGAATGGTCAACGCTGGATATTAAGAAATCTAAATCTACCTCTGTTTCTTTAGAAAATAGCCCTATTCGTTATGTGCGTATTGTCAATAATACAAATATTCCTGCTAATATCGATATCAACTTACTACAAGTAACGATTGTTGGGGCAAAACCTACAGTTGTTACAAGCGCTACTTCAACAGCTGGTATTTACCAAAACCATAAAGCTGATAATTTAGTTGATGGAAATTATACGACCCCATATTGGACAAATGCTAACCAATTAGCTGGACAAGAAGTAGTAATAACATATGACGAAGAGTTTGAATTATATGATTTTTCTCTATACGAAGCTACAACTGACTACATTCGTAATGGTAGTATCTATGCATCAACTGATAATGTACAATGGGATAAAATTGGTGATATTGGATCTAATTTTGTAACAGAGACAGTTGATGGTAATACTTATAATGTTATTCGTGGTCATGCCAGTGGTAAAGTTGTAAAATACATTAAAATAGCGACAGAAAGTACAGCTAATAACTGGACTAAATTACATGAGTGGTCTGTTAATCAAACAGTTGAAAAAGATAGTGGTGTTATGTATCCATTTAATTCTATAGTCAATGGCCAACCAATATGATAGATAACAATATTAAAACTACTTTTACAACAACTAGTGATGAAGGACATATTAATTATACATATACTGAAAACACTACCGCTTCTGAGTTAATCATTTTACAGAATGCACAGAACATATCTGATGCAAAAGTAAATATCCGTACAACTGATGGCTGGCATGAAATTGGAAATTTATCACAAGCAGTTAATATTTTTGATTTAACTACATATCGTGATTTATTAGAATTAAAACTGGAATGGGTTGATAATGGTGTTGTTCCTCAAATTAATGAAATCTATACCACAACAAGTGAGGTAGATAAATCACCACTCTCAAACACTATAACTACAGCTAATGATTTCTTAGAAAATGTAGACCCTAACTCTAAACAATATAGCACCATTACAGAAGCTTTACTTTCTGGTACTGCAGTAATGAACACTTCTTTTGTGAGTCGTGGCATGATAATAGATGCTGCTACGAAAATAAATAATGCATTAACATCTGATAAGCGTGCTTTACAAGAACTTATTGATGCTTGTTTAGTTTTAAAAGAAAGTGATTATACAAGCCAAACCTAGACTCCATTTATTGATTGTCTACAAAGAGCTCAAGATATTTTAAATAATAGTAGTGCTACACAAACAGAAGTTGATGATATTTTTGAGGAATTAACAAGTTTGAAAAATCTATTAGAAAAAGTGAAAGGTGATACTAATCCAAACCCAAGCAATCCTAATCCTGGAAATAACAATACTGGTAGTATCAATGGTAATAATCCTAATAGCAGTTCAACAACGCCAACTAGCGATACTTCTAATCTAGGATTTGAATATCTAATTATTATGGGCTTGTGTACTTTAGCTATATATCACTTATTTATCAAACAAAGTAAATATTTTGTAGTAATTAATCCATCCTACCACTAATTGTCTTATCTTCTGGCATCGATACTCCCATGATACTGACCAACTTCTTTTGGTTAGTATTTTTAGTTTCTCTTTTAGCTCCTTAAT
>JBKEBJ010000199.1:0-3288 GCA_047973105.1 Coprobacillaceae bacterium
TTCTATGTTTATGAGTGGTCTTATTGCTAGTGAGGTTCATTGGGTAGGTACTTGTATATTTATCTATGCTTTTGGAATTAAAATATTAACTGGTTCAGCTTCACTAAATGCTTTCTTTGGTATAGATGATAATTTCAAAGATGTTGTAACAGGTGGCTTTATGTTAGGTAGAATAGGAAGAGGAGCGAAAAATAAAGTTAAAGGTTTTGTAAATAAAGCAAATAAAACTAAAGATTTCATAGGCGATAAAATGCAAGGTTCTTATGATAAAATATCGCAAAAAGCACAAGATAATTTTTATGATGATTTACACAATAATAAAGATTTTCAGGGGGCTTTAACTGCGGATCGTGAACAATGGGAAAAAGACCAAATGAAAGAAAAGCTTCAGGGTGAAGAACACCAAAAAGGTTTACGTGATGAAACCATGAAAGATATGTACGGTGATGATTATAAATTACAAATGGAAAAAGATAAGTTGTTACAAAAAGAACAACAAGCTAATTTACAAGAACAAGCTAAAAAAGATATGTACGGTGATGATTACAAAGTATTAGAAGAACGTCAAAAAGTATTACAAGGTCAAGAAACAGATAAAGCAAAAGAAAAGGCTTTACAATCTGTATATGGTGAAGATTATAAAGTATCTATGGAAAAAGATAGAATTCATCAAGGTGTAGAAAAAGCTACAACACATGATCAAGCTATGAAACAAATTTATGGAAATGATTATAAACAAAAACAAATACATCAAAAAGCTAAGGAAAAAGCAGAAGAATATAATTTAGTTAATCAATATAAAGAAAAAGTTTCCTATGATGAAATGGCAAGTAAAATAGATGTCTCAACAAGTGGTGAGAATGGTGATTACATGGAAGAAAGTAATTATCCGTGGTGGGACGATGAATAGTAAAGGAGGCGTGTATTATGGCACCAATACCCAAAAAAACTAAGAATGATGTATTTAATAAAGATACAATAACAGTACCAGTGTTAATGGTCGTGATGATAATACTAATTATATGTATGACAATATTTGATAAGTATATTCATCAAAGTTTACAGATTAGTGCATTTATATTTATGGTTGTATTATTTGCTTTATTATTATTTCCTACTAAAAGAAATAAAGGTAAAAACGGTATTCAAAGTTTCGTTATTATGTGTAGTTATAAGATTGAAAAATATAAAGAAAGGAAAGGTCTATAATGTAGTGAGTAAAACAAAGAAAAAAAGAAATCCATTTAAACATAGTGGAGAAGTAAGTATTAAACAACCATCAGAAAACAAATATTTAGAAAGAAGTAAAATAGAAAATAATTGTTTTAATGAGCCAGTTGATAATGATAAAATTCAATTGACAGATCGTACAGTTGTTGAAGTATATAGAATGTCATTTCTAAAAGATAATGGGATAGATAGTAGTGTAGATAGAGAAAATCAAGATATACTATCTCATGTATTATCATTAATTCAATATGATTATAAATTTATTATTTTTAATGAACGTAAGGAAATGTTAAAAACAAACATTTCCTTTTTTGAACAAAGAAAATCAGAAGCTAAATTTTTAGAAGATGTTATACAAAATCGATTAAATATCATGTATTTATTTGAAAATATTAAGTATAAAACGTTTTATATAATGATAGATATTAAGTGTCAAGAATTTCAAGAAAACGCTTCAAGGGTATTATATTTAGAGAAACTACAAGATAACGAATTATTAGACTTTGCTAAAATATTAAATAATTTGATTTAGAAATGAGGTGAATAAAATGAGAAATGTATATACAGATTTAAAAAATGGAATTATGCAAGGAAAGATACTACGTATTAATAAAAAAAATGAAGAATTTTTAAAAAGTATACAAAGTCGAACCCCTTATATTTTCCATGAATTATATTACTGTCATAACAATAGGTATGGAACAACTATTCAAATATTTGATTATGATGAAGTATCACATATGGGTTTTATGAATGCATTTATTAGTGATAATGACATTGTTGTTACTGGTGATATCTCTCATATCAAGGAATTAGAGTATAATGATACATTTGATAAGATGATGACAAATACTAGTGAGGAAGCAAACGATAGTAAAAAACTTTCAATATTCAAAGATAAAAATAAAACAATTCAGGAATTTAATGAATTTGATAATCATTTAAAAAGTGAGAGGTTGAACCCTAAACATATGACATTACGTTTATTTGTTATGGCTGATACAGAAGATTCTCTTAAAATAAAAGTTAATCAAATATTACGTGATTTGGAATTAAAAAAGATGGGTGGTTATATTCAAACTAATAATTTAAAAAGTGATGTGCAATCATTAACTTCTTTTAGTAATCCAATAAAACAAATGGTTTCGCCATCTACAATAGCAGATGTATTAATGAGAAGTGAAATTAATATTGTAGATGAAGGTATCCCATTACTTGGATTAACTACAAATGGTTTATATGCACCTGATTTATATAATTATTATAATCATTCATATCATGTAAAAACATTAGGTGGTTTTGGGTCAGGTAAAAGTAGTTTAATTAAATCGTTAGAAGAAGGGTATTATATTCGTGCTGATCATACGATGCATCTATTAGATAAACATAAAGAGTATGTAGAGTATTGTAAGAAATTAGATATCCTTCGTGTAGCTATAGATGAAAATAATCATATTAATTTGTGTCAAATTCCGTATGTAATGAATAAAGAAGGGATTGTTAAAGATGAAGATATAACAAGTAGAATAGGTTTAATAGTTACAATTTTTAAAGTTTCTACAGAAACATATGACGGTAAAGTAATCAAACAATTAAAGAAACATTTAAGGGGGAAGTATAAAAGATATAATGGACAAAAATTAGATGATATTACTAATGAAGAGTGGTTTATATTAGGTGATGTTTTAAATGATGTAATTAGTAATGAGGAACAAGGTTTATATAAAACTATTGAAATGGACAATATTTATGAAATGCGTTTAGGATTAGACGATATGATATGTACGTATGGTTTTATATATAATAAAAAAACGAATATGAAATTTGATTTAACAAAATCATTGTGTTTTGATGTTTCGTTCTTAACAGATATAGAAGACGAAAAAGTGACAAGTGGTTATATGACATTATTAGTATCGTATTTAGGTAAAGGTGTAAAAATTAATTTAGAAAAAAATAATAAATTAATGAAAGAATTAGGTGTAAAACCACATCAATTAAAACGTCCATTTTTTACACATGCAATTCCAATCGATGAAACAATGGATTATGCAGAAT
>JBKEBJ010000218.1:0-7451 GCA_047973105.1 Coprobacillaceae bacterium
TTCTGTAATACTATCGAGACCTTCTTCTTTTAAAAAACTGATAGATTTAAAGTCAGATAATTGTCCAAAAATCATCTCTGCACTATTTTTCATTTCTAAGGCTAACTTTCCATGTGCTACTAAAATAACTTGATTCATAGTATTATCCCCTTGTTTTCCCACCAGCTACATTGACTGTAATACCACTAATGTAACTAGAACGTTCTGAGATAAAGTATGCAACAACATTCGCTACTTCATCTAGTTTTCCACTTCTGCCTAAAGGAATCGTACTCGTTTTACTATACGCCTCACGAAGTGTATCAACACTAATCCCCCTTGTATAAGAGAGCGCTGTTTCATAAGCTTCTGTTCGTAAACCTGTTTCTTCCATGATTCCTGGTGCAATCCCGACAACACGAACTCCTTTTTTCCCTAATTCTTTTGACCATGAACGAGTGAAGCTATTAACTGCTGCTTTTGTTGCTGCATAAGCACTTTGTCCTTCGGATCCTTCTAATCCACTTTCCGAAGACATATTAATGATGACTCCATGTCCTTGTTTCACTAATTCTCTTCCTACAGCCTGCCCCATTAAATACACCCCTTTTTGATTAATATTTGTCATTTTCTCAAAAATTTGATCATTTAATTCATAAGGTCCTTGTACTTCTTTTGCATCTACTAATAATGCAGGAATATTTATTCCAGCATTATTCACAACTGCATCAATGCCTTTAAATACTTCTTTTGTTGTTTGAACTACTTCTTCAACTGATTTCCTAGATGACACATCTGTTTTTTTGAATAGTAAATTTGGATGTTTAAATTCCCCTTCACGAATATCTGCATTAACAACTTTAGCACCTAAATTGCATAGTTCTTCAACAATAGACGCCCCTATTCCAGAAGACCCACCTGTTACAATAACTACTTTTTCTTCAATATTTAACCAATCCATATTATCACTCCTGTCATTTGTGATTATTAAATATCATTTGTGATTACAATCCTATTATAAGAGTGTGTTTTCACAAAGTCAACACTTTTGTTATTTTAATTTAACATTTGTGATTATGCTATAAAATAAAAAACCCTAATAATTAAGGTTTTCTATTTCTTGATTCTTCTTTTTTTACAACTCATTTTTATGTATTCGCAACATTATTACACCTATAACACTTAATAATCCTATCCCAAGATATAGATATGATTTTGTATTGTCTCCAGACTTAATTACTGTTTTCACATTTGTTTCTGTATTTTGAGGTGCACTATTCTCACCTTTTTTATAAGTATTGGTAATTATTATATTACCTGTCTCTTTGTTTTTTTCATAACTAACTATATATTCAGATGGTACATTATTTTCTATAACTGTATATTCAATCTCTTTTTCATCTTGATATTTCATAACATCTTTGAATTCATATTGCCAATTATTACTATTATCTAATATAATTGGTGCTCCAATTGGCGTACCACCATTCATCAATTGAACTTCGATACTGCTTGGACGTAATTCTTTTTGATTATTATCATCCCATACTTTATATATATCAAAACTCACTTTATCAGGCACTAGTGTATATACTAAAGTATCTTTTTTTTATTTTACTTTGTCCAATATATAATGTTGAAGGCATTTTTTTACTTGGTACAAATAATTGATTAAATTCCGCTTCAAATGCACCATTTTCACCATTTGCTTTATCATTATATACAACTAGTTCAGTTCCAATAGTATTATCATTTTCTATAATACTCTCTTCACTTGTAATATACATTGGTGATTGTGTAGTGGCACCTGTATATATATCTACTACATTAATTTTATTATTGCTTGTCAAATATACATCATTACTAGTTTCGATAACTATATTTCCAGAAATATTAAAATTATCTGTTGCAACATATACACCATCTCCTTTAGAGGCAGTGTTTTCTTTTATAAGACCTCCACTTAAATGTACTTCTCCTGATTGGTGATGTATTCCTCCTCCTGAAGTATCTGCACTGTTATTAAAGATGTTTCCACCAGAAATTTCAAGTTTACCATAATTTAGTATTGCACCACCATTGCCAATTGTTCTATTATTTTGAATACTTCCGTTTATTATTTTTAAATAACTATTTGTGGCTAAGAATATCCCACCCGCATACTCATCTGATTCATTTTCTTCAATAATGCCATTATTAATATACGTTTCTGCATTTCTCATAACAAATAAAGCTCCACCATCTTTTGTAGCTTTGTTGTAATCGATTGTCCCTCCATTCATTTTAAAAGTAGCAGTAATAGCATCTGGATTGGAACCACTAGGTAAATAATTAGTTCCAACAAATAGTGCTCCTCCAAAGGCCGCACTATTATTACTTATACTACCTCCATTCATGATAAACTCTGAAGGATAATCTTCATAAGGAACTGTTTCACCATACGAAGTATGTTTATAGTAATAACTGGAAACATTAATGGCTCCTGCACCTCTCTCCTGCATAGTATTAATATTATTTTGGATTATGCCATTGTTCATAATAAAACTAGAACCATTTGTAACATTTATGGCACCTCCATTGAAGTCAACAAGTACTAGCTCACAGTTTTGGATTGTTCCACCATCCATTTGAAAAACTGCTTTGTTCCCTGATAGAAATACAGCTCCACCAGTAAAGGCGTCGCAATTTTCAATAATTGCTCCACTCTTCATATTAAATAAGCCGCCTGTATCACCAGATTGATCTATCATACCAATGTAGATAGCTCCACCAAACTGAGCACTACAATTACGAATTGTGGTGTTATTACCCATAGTAAATTGACCATCATGCGTAACCCTTACCGCTCCGCCATCAGTTACTGTTTGATTTGTTCCATAATTTGTAATAGAAGAACCATCCAACATGGTTAAGGAACCTCCTTTAACATGGATTGCACTTCCATTATGACTACGTGATGGTACATATTTTGTACCATCCATAGTAATATTTTTTAATGTCAAAGCATTCCCCTCTGTGATAAGTACCCATGGATATGATTCTGATGTATTCATATTTAGTCGAATACGAACATCACCTTTACCACTTGCATCCCATCTTTCATCACCATTGATTGAAATACTCCCAACAACAATAATTGTTCCATTATTATTTACTAATGTTAATGCTTGGGTAATAGATTTCACAGGTGTAGATGTAGAACCATCATTATTATCATCACCATTAATCCCATTTACAAATACCTCATCCATAGCTAATGGAGTTATTACTTCATTGGGTATTTTATTATCGTTGTGTAGTATACTTTCTTGTTCGTTATCTTCCACTACTTTTTCTATCGTGAGTTCGTCTGAGGGAGATTTTAAAATATTTTCTTCTGATTCGGATTTGTTTTCTTCAACAATTGTTTCAGTAGAATTCGTTTCATTATTATCAACTTCTGCATATAAGTAAGAAACACTTAAACTAAATAATAAGGGAAATATAAATAATTTTAATCTATTCTTTCTTTTCATTTTAAATCACTCCTATTCTGTATTTTTTCTATTTATTAACTACTTCCACATTAAAAAAACTATCCCTTAAAAATAATAAACAACTGAATTATATAAATATCTTAACACAAAATAGTATATGGAAAACGGTAACCACATACATACCATTAACTAAAAAATTAAGCCACATTAATCCATTGAGAATCTATTAGATTCACCTTTTATTCAATATTTTTATACTAATTCTCGTTACTCTAACAAAGACTATTTTTATTCCTTAAATCAAAATCACTATTAAAGTTTTCAAAATAAAAAACAGCTATTTAGCTGTCCTCTATTTCGCTATATATAATACTTCTTTTGCTGTTTCTTCTGTAGTAATTAATACATTGATATATTTACCTAGTAAAGCCCCATAAATAGATCCAGCCTTTTCTATTCCTTCTGCTACACCAATACGAATTTTCGTGTTTTGTAAGTCTTTTGGGTCAATACCGATGATTCTTTCATCTAAATCGCTATTTACATGTTGACCTTCTGCATTATAGAATCTTGAAACAACATCACCTATAACTTGTTCTTTTCGTAACAACTCCATAACATCATCTCCGTAGAATTGTCGCCATGTTTCATTTGGACTTAAGTGCGGACTTCCAATTCCTAGAATCGCGATATCTAAGTTTTTCCAATGCTTTAATAATTCCTTATTAAACTCATTTTCTAGTAAAGCTTTCTTTAATGTTAATGTTTCAGGAATAGCGGGTGAATCAATTAATAGTGCTTTAGCTTTTAACTTTTTAGCTGCTTCATACGTAATAGTATTTACGTGATAGTCACTACTTAATCTTCCTGAAGGACCACCTATCATTGGAACACAAACGACTCCTTCCATAGCTTGTTCTGTCAGTAAGTTCGCTACTGCAGCCATTGTTTTTCCCCAAGAAAATCCAACCATCATATTATCTTTAATAATTGTTGGCAGATAATCATTCACTGCATTCGCTAAGACCACATTTTTTTGTTCTGTTTTCATATCAATAGCTGCTGGGACAATAATTGCTTTAGTCAATCCAAAACGTTCTTCCAATTGACTCTCTAATTGATATGTACCTGAGAAATCATAATTAATAGTTATGTTTACGATTCCCTCTTCACGAGAACGTTTTAATAATCTACTTATTGTTGTTCGATGAATGTTTAGTTCCTTAGCTATTTCACTTTGTTTTTTATCTTCTTGATAATACATTTCCGCTACTCTAACTAACAATTTATCTTCATCCATTTTCATTCTTATCCACCTCCACAGTTAAAATTATTTATATAAAATATCACCACGAGTAAGCTCACTAGCTTTTTTTGCAGCAATTAATACTCCAATATTATCTCCAACTTCTGCGCTATTTAATAATTTACGAAAAGCTTCTATACCTTTTACTTGAACAGTCAATTCTTCTTTTCCAGTACGTTTGATTTTAATAACATCTCCTACTATAACAGTTCCCTTTGTTACTTTTCCAGTTACTACTGTACCTCTACCAGTAATAGAGAAAACATCTTCTATCTTCATTTCAAATTCATTACTATTAAATGTAGTATTTTGATATTGTTTTTGTTCTTTTTCAAAAGGTGTTTCTTTCTTTTTGAAAATATCGAGTAATCCCATGATAGTATTTCCTCCACTATAACTATTTGCATTATTTAGCACGTATATATATTATAGAAGATAAGTAGTAGTAAATACAACATTAAATTAGAATAAAAAGAAATTGATTCTTATAACTTTCATTTTCAAGGTCAAAAATATTCAACTCACTTTTTCATTAATTTAAAAATTGTATATTTTACTATACTATCTTATAATTGATATATAAGTCTTTATAAATTGAAGAATTCTACTGCATTGAAAGGAAAATAATAATGATAAAATATAGAAATATAATTCTGATTCTAATTCTGTCTTTTATAACAATTGGCTGTTCAAATGAAAATGATAAGGTCGAAACTGAAATAATAGATATTATAAATCAGTGGATCAATGACATTCATAGTGCTGATAACAACGCTGATGTTACTATTAATCATGTGTATTATATATTTGAAGAAAATGTTACATACCAATTTGAAGATATCGAAAAAGTAGCAATAGGTGATTGTTACATTATCAATATTGATGCAACTACATCATTCTCAGGTATAACAAATATGTTTATATTGATGGATGAAAACTACAAAGAAATTATTGGAACATCCTTAGGTTTTGTTACAGATATTAATAAAACAAGTATATCTATTCCAACTATCAAAGTATTTATCGATAACAAGGAAGTACCCAATTATAAGAAATTAGAAAATGTAAAAGAAATATCAATGCCTTAAACAACTATAATAAAACGCACATTAACAATTTAAAATGTGCGTTTTATATTTTATGATTTTTTAACACTTCTTTTAGGTTGATAACGATACAATAAGATATAAATAATAATAAATACAATACTTAATCCATAAGGAAAGATGAATGAAACTACTTGATGTAAAATATACGCTAAAGTATCTCTTTTTAGCTCCTTATCATTCACAAATTCATAAGTGTATAATTCTTTGCCCTGATACTCTATTTTTATGTTTCCAATTTTCTGACCTTTATCTATAGGTGCTGTTAACTCTTTAAAATCATATGTGTATGTTAGGTCTGTATCTTTATAAGATACTGGTAAATATGCAGATACATCTTCCATATAATTTACTTTATACACATCATCGACACCAAACGTTATAGGTAATTCTTTAATTGCATCACCCGTAGTATGTAACTTTACTTCTGCATAATTATTTTCACAGTATTCTGCAATTGTATTTGTATCAATATTGGCAGCCCCTGATATTTCTTTATCACTATGACCAACAATAGTAATTACTTGTCGCTCATCGACTGTGACTACACTCGCCAAACAGCGAAGTGCTTCATCTGTATATCCCGACTTACAACCAACAATGCGACTAATATCAATATCATAAATATCTGCATAATACATACCTGTATTAACCCAATCATGTAGCCCATTACTACTTTTATAATGATAGGCACTAAAGGCTTCCATAAAGTCTGTATTATCAGAAGCATATTTTAAAATAGCTGCTAAATCATGAGCCGTAGTATAATGATTTTCATCATGAATTCCCGTAGTATTCACAAAATTAGTATTCTCTAACTTTAATTTTTTTACTAACTCATTCATTTTCTCTACGAATGTTTCTAAATCACCACATAAGTTAAACGCTAAGGCTCTAGTTGCATCTGCACCTGATGGTAACATGGCTCCATATATTAAATCTTTATACGTTACTGTTTCACCAACACCAAAATACGCTGCTGATGCATTTGTTTCAAAGATTGTTTCTAAATCTTTATCAGTAATAACTACCTGTTCTTCCAAATTATCTATCATCTCTAATGCGACAATGACTGTAATAATCTTTGTCATACTTGCTGGGAACATTTTTTGATCTGCATTTTTTTCATATAATGTAGTTCCTTGTTCAACATCTATAGCTAAGGCATATTGTGCAGTGATTTCAATTGTGTCTTCTGCTTTTACTGTACCAATTGTTGTTAAAAGGCACATACAAGTTAAGCATATTGTTAATAACTTTTTCACACTTTGTCTCCTTTAGGTTATACTTTATATCTTTTACTAGTATAACATACTTTATGATTGAAGATTAATATTTTTATTTGTATTCTAAATCCATTTTGGAACAATAATAAAACAAAGACAGAACCGAGCTATGTCAGATGTCTGATATAATAAAGGTAGGTATTACTGAAACAGTAGGCGGTTGTCTCCAAACACGAAACTGTGACTCCATGTTTATATACATCTTCCACGTAGAAGAAATATAAAAATGGGGAGGAATCGATATGACATCATATGAAACATTGTCTATAGTACTAATGATTCTAGGATTACTAGTCAT
>JBKEBJ010000257.1:0-4890 GCA_047973105.1 Coprobacillaceae bacterium
AAATCATTATTTTGAACGTAATTTAGATACCTTACCATTCGATTCACTTATACAGGATACAAATAATAATATGCATTATCAACGAGTAGAACAACGTCCCTTATTAAAGTTTGGAAATATAGGGGAATCTGTTGTTGAAGTACAAAGAATGTTACAAACATTAAATTATTTAAGTGGTATACCAGATGGTGTATTTGGGTTAAATACAGAATCAGCAGTTAAAAAATTTCAAACTGATTATCATCTTTTGGTTGATGGAAGAGTGGGTCCAGATACTTGGGCAGCAATTGAAGAGGCAATAAATAACCCTAAAGAAATACAACGACCATCATTACAAAAAGGTGATGAAAGTGTTTTTGTTAGGGAACTACAAATAAAGCTAGAGGCACTAGACTATTATCATGGACTTATTGATGGTGTGTTTGGAGATACTACGCAGGAAGCTGTACAAAGATTCCAACGAGAACATAATTTAATAGTAGATGGAGTGGTGGGTCCTATTACTTGGCAAGCAATTAATGAAATGTTTGCGACATCAGAGTTGCCAACCCCATTACTAACAACGCCATTGTCACAAGGATCTAGCGGGGAAGCTGTTAGAGTATTACAAAGAAGTTTAAAAGCCTTAAACTATTATAATGGTCCAATTTCAGGAAACTACGGTGTAGATACTATTGCAGCAGTACGCCAATTTCAAACAATTAATGATTTACCAATAACTGGTTCTGTTGATCAAGAAACATGGGAGGTTTTAGCTTCAAAAATACTGTTCACAAGTGAAATAGATGGTTTGTGAATAGAGTATCAGGACTTAAAAAATGGTTCAACAGTCTCTAATGTTATAATATTACAAGAAAAATTAAAGCTATTAAATTACTTTCCTGGTAGTGTTACTGGAAGTTACGGTCCAGAAACAAGTGAGGCAGTAGAACAATTTCAAAGAGTATACAATCTTCCAGTAACTGGTATTGTCGATATTGTGACATGGCAAACGTTGTTAGAGGAAACAGAAAAATTTGTAGAAGTTATTAATGTGGAGCCTACTCTTAAGGCAACGCAGGATATTGAGATTATAGATCCAGTAGTTTTATCAAGACCTATTTTACGAATTGGTGATACTGGTCCAGAGGCTGCAGAATTACAAACATTACTAACAGAATTACTATATTATAATGGACCAATTACAGGAATATTTAATAATGAAACGAATATCACAGTTCGTATGTTTCAAACTAATAATAGAATAACTGCAGATGGTATTGTTGGTCCTAAAACTTGGAGTATGATTTTATATTTGTACGCGCCGTTAACTACGTGTGAGCCAACGGAAACAAGACAGGAAATTTTGGAGTCTACGAATCTTTATATTGTAAAACGTGGAGATAGTTTATGGAGTATCGCTGAAAAATTTAACGCAACAGTTCAACAACTCATGACTTTAAACTTTTTAATAAACCCTAATTTAGAAATAGGACAACAGTTAATTGTACCAGATGCTAATACAAGTAACCAATTTATATATACTGTTCAAGCAGGAGACTACCTATATGCTTTAAGTAAAAAATATAATACTTCAATAGAAGAAATAAAAAAAACAAATCAACTAACTAGTGATTTTCTAAATGTAGGTCAAACATTAATAATGCCAGTAAATAAAAAATAATAAAGCAACATATATTAGAAACCTTTTGTATAAACAACAAGGTTTCTAATACTGTTTACTGAAAACTTACTTTAATTTGCGTTTTTTCTCCAAATAAAAGTCATGTTATTTAAAATACATGTATGATATAATATATATTTGATAGAGGAAGTGGGAAAATGGAAATGAAACAAGATAAAACAAGAAATATATTTATTTTATTAACACGAACTTCAACACCATTCTCTAGAGCGATTAGACTGGTAACACAATGTGAATATACACATGCATCGATAGGAATAGCAGAAAATAGTAATGAATTCTTTAGTTTTGGACGTAAAGAGGCTTATACTTTACCAACAACTGCAGGTTTTATTAATGAGAATTTATTAGAAGGCATTCTATATCGTAATCAAGATTCGCCTTGTATGTTATTTAGGTTAAAGGTAACAGAAGAAGTATATCTAGCGATACAAGACAAACTAAAAGATTTTGAACGTCAGTATGAAAAATATAGTTATAGTTTTTTAGGAACTGTATTATGTTACTTTAGTGTACCTCATACTATTAAAAACAAATATTTTTGTTCACAATTTGTTGCTGAAATATTAAGTTCTACAAATGCTCTTGATTTGGGAAAAAGTCCTTCTATTTATCATCCTAGTGATTTTGTTAAGGAACCAAAATTAGAATGTTGTTATCAAGGAACATTAAAAGAATTAGCAGAATTTTTAAAAAATAATAATGAAGTAAGTACATATTATAGCATTACACAACAAGATAATGACTTTATTAGTCATGGAAAAGCATAAACTACTATTTATAAAAATAGTAGTTTTCTTTTATTATAATAAAGTAAATATGTTATGATAAGTGTATATTACACAAGGAGATATCTATGAAAAAAACAAATTTTGAAGCAGTTATTGAGGATGTTTTTTCACTAACAAATGGGGATTGTATACTAGCTGTTGAGGTTATTAGTGGGGAACTACAAGTTAATAATACTGTTACCTATATGTATCAAGAAGTTGCTCCGTTTGATGTTGTTATTACTGGTGCTGAACAACCTAGTGGGCAAATGCAAATAATTAAAGCAAATAATGAAGGTAAGTATGGTTCGCATTACGGTATCAAGGTAGAAGGGCATAACAAAGATGAATTTCAAAAGGGTGGGAAATTACTAAAAATAGAATCTCCTGTTGATGTTAATACCCCATTAACAAATCCGAAACTAAAGAAATTAATGGGATTTATGCAAAAAGAACAAACATCAGAATCAAAAGATGCAATGTTACATGAAGTTATCATGCATGCCTATTTTTTAATGGTTATTTTATTAGAAGGAGAACAGGATACACAAAGTAGTATTCTACCAAAAGGAACGAAGATGCAAATTTCTTTAATTACGAATACTGAAAATCAACAGTATTATCCAATCTTTACAGATTGGGATGAGATTCGTAAATGGAAAGCAGAAGATAATTTACAAACTTGGATTGTAGACTTTGATGATTTTGTATCTTTAGTATTAAATAATGATGATGTAGAGGGGATAGTCATTAACCCGTATACAGAAAATATTGTATTGAATACAGAAATGTTATTTTATTTAAAACAACAAAAAGAACTACAAATACGTGGTGTGTCAAAGCAAGTTATAAATAAAGAAGAAAAGGTTTTACTAGGAGAACCAAAACTTTATCCCAAAGAGATGGTAGAAGCAGTAAAGAAACATATGAAAACGAATAAGAATATTAAAGAAGCATGGCTCCGATTGATGGTTAGAAACAATGAACAAAGCTATTTAATGATTGTTGACTTTGATGGAGATAAGCAAGGTGTTTTCCCTGGGATTGGTGCTTCTGCAAAACCATATTTAGGAGGTATGTATTTAGAGTTAATACCAAGAAATTCTGATTTTGGAAAACAAGCAAGTAATAAATGTTCATCATTTTATAAAAAGAAGAAAGGTTTATTTAATTGGTAAAACATAAATGTTTTTGGTAATAATATGATAACTGAGGAGAATGTGTATGAAGAAAGTAATACTAATAACTGGAGTTTCATCTGGGATTGGAAAAGTAACAGCCAAACGTTTATTGTCTGAAGGATATATTGTTTATGGTGCTTCAAGAAAGGCGGAACAAGCAAAAGATTTAGAAGCTTTAGGCGTACATTTAATAACATTAGATGTTACTAATGAAATCTCTTGTGAAAACTGTGTAAAACAAGTCGTTGACGAACAAGGTAAAATAGATGTGTTAATAAATAATGCAGGATTTGGATTATATGGGTCAGTAGAAGATATCCCATTGAAGGATGCTAAATATGAAATGGATGTTAATGTATTTGGGCTAGCTAAAATGACGCAACTAGTAATACCACATATGCGTGATAAAAATAAAGGAACCATTATAAATATCTCTTCGATTGCTGGCAAAATCACCACTCCAATGGGGACTTGGTATCATACCTCTAAATTTGCGGTAGAGGGATTTAGTAATACCCTTCGCTTAGAATTAAAACAGTTTGGGATTCATGTTGTTTTAGTTGAACCAGGGTTAATACGTACTAATTTTGAAGAGGTGGCAAATAGTTGTATAGAAAAATATTCTGGTGATGGCCCATATGAAGATTTAGGAAAAGCGATGGCAAAAACGTATGTTAAGGCAGAAACAAAGGGGAGTTTCTTTTATGGTTCAGATCCTAATATTATTGCCAAAACAATTAGTAAAGCAATTCATAAAAATAAACCAAGAACTCGTTATGTAGCTGGGCATTTAGGTAAACTTAGTTTGTTAGCGAGAAGATACGTAAGTGATAAGATGTATGATCGATGTGCATTATGGCTACTAGCTAATGTTAAAAGACTAAAAAAGTAAACAATAATTATTTGATAGAAAATGACAGTAAAGAGAAGATAATCTCGATACTGTCATTTTTATGTAAGAAGAAATGTATAGTAATAGTAGAGATATAGGATGGTGAGATGATATGTTAGATAACTTTGAATTTTATATTGGGGAATTAAACCGCTTTTTATGGGGACCACCAATGATAGTATTATTATTTGGTACGCATATATATATAACATTTAAAACTGGATTTATTCAAAGAAAAACCTGGTTAGGAATAAAATTATCTGTAACAAAGGATAGCTCTTCATCAGGCGATATTAGCCCATTTGGGGCATTAACAACAGCTTTAGCATCAACAATAGGAACAGGAAATATTAGTGGTGTAGG
>JBKEBJ010000275.1:0-4614 GCA_047973105.1 Coprobacillaceae bacterium
TTATATTAAATCCAGGAATAAACTTCATTGATAAACATAGTCTCTGTCTCTAACCTAGCTTCATATTCTGCTTCTTGTTTTAATAATTGTTTATCATATACTTTAACGAATGGTAAGTATATTAGTACTCCTACTATTACATTTATTATTTGAACTACTGCTCCCATAATAGAACCAGTAACTAAATACCCAGAAATTATAGGTGGCGTTGTCCATGGAATATCTGCCCCTGTTGTTAGTGGACATAATCCAAATTCCATAAATGCCCAAGTTATTAATACACAAACTACCATTACTAATACCCAAGGAATTAAAAGTGTGATATTTAAAACTACTGGAGCCCCAAATACAATTGGTTCTGAAATATTAAAGATAGCAGACCCCATCGATAATTTTCCAACACTTTTTAATTGCGCACTCTTAGCAGATATCAAACAAGCAATAATGAGTGCTATGAACTGCATCCATATAAATGCAGAAAAGAATGTTCCTGTAAAGATATATGTTGGATCTTTCCCAGCAGTAGTTGCTTCTAAATTTGCAGTAAATGCAGAAATCCAAATTGGATTTAAGATAGCCCCTACTATATTTTGACCATGTAAACCCATAAACCATAATAATTGAACAAACACAACAATCAATAATGTAGCTGGTAAAGAAGCTCCGATTTTTAAAATTGGTTGTTGAATAATAGTGAAAATAGCACTATGAATATTTCCATAACTAGTAAATGTAAATAGATATCCAACTGCTGCAAAAGCTAAAAATGTTACAGTTGCTGGAATTAATGCTTTAAATGACTCCGATACCATTGGTGGAACAGCATCTGGTAATTTTATAGTCGCTTTACTGTTTGTTAACCTCGCAAATAACATAGCGGATAATATCCCCACTATCATTGCAGTAAACATCCCTTGATTCCCTAGCCATTCAACTGGTATATAACCTGCCCATGCTTCATCAAAATAAAATGGTGTAATGATTAAGAAACTGGCTATTGCAACAATTGCCCCATAGATAGGTTCAATCTTCTCTTCTTTCATATAGTAGTATCCTACTAATCCGGTTAGAAATAATCCTATTAAACTTAATGTAGCGTTTGAAATACCACCTAAAAATGCATATATCTGATCCATAACACTGACATCAACAACCGTATCTAAGAATGGGAAACTTTGAATGATTAATGCAAAAGATCCAGCAATCGTTAATGGGAATATCCCCATCATTGCTTTTGTAATTACTGTTAACATACGATTTGACATAAGTTTATTACCAATTGGTAATAAGTATTTCTCTAATAAATCATTTAACTTATTCATTTCTTCCTCTCCTCCGTTTTTTATTTATACAAATGTTATAACATTACAACTTTATTATAACATCGTTTTTCATTATTGCAATCGTTTTCATTATAATGTTATGACATTATATGTTATAGAAAAAGAAAAACTTTATTTTATAGTTTTTCTTATGTTAAATCTACTACCAATTCATAGCCATTTGCGACATATTTAGAATACGTATATTCAATGGGTTTGTCTTCTGCATACCCCATTCGAATTCGATTCATTACTGCTTCATTTTTATTGATTCCAAATAGTTTTTTTTCTTTTGCAGTCATTGTCGCCGCAGTGATCTTTTCTTTTACTCTGGTGATTTGATAGCCAGCCTCTTTTAATACATCATACATAGATTGGCTAAAATCAGTTGTGTCATCCACACCTACTATAGGATTTAAGTAAGTTTCATAATGTGTAATTGGTTTTTTATCAACAAATGTTTGTCTAGTTAATAACAATACTGGGGTATTTGAAGAAATACCAAAAAAATAAGCAACGTCAATTGTTGGTTTTGTATATTCTAAACTTATTACTCGTCTATCTTTATCATTATTCTTTTCTTGAATACCATTAAAGGAAGATTGAAACGATGTACCGACAGTATTATCTTTTTTTAATACAATTGTTCCCTTCCCTCTTTTACGTGATATGTATCCAGCTACAATGAGTTTATCCATTGCTTGACGTACTGTAATTCTGGAAACCTCAAACTCTTCCATAATTGACATTTCGCTAGGTAATACTTCGCCAACTTTGTATTTTCCTGTTGTTATTCTTTTTTCTAGAACATCATATAATTGACTCCATAGTGGTTTTTCTCCCACTTGTGATTGTAATTTCATTGATAAATCCCCCTTTTATACTAGTATACACTAGTTTTACATTATTTGTAAAATGATGACAGAATAGACTAAAAATATCCTAGTCTATTCTTAAAAACCATTATCTATTGTAACTTTTTCAAACCAATCTGCACTCTTTTTGCGTTTTGAATGACCAGTTTGTAAGTTATATTCATAGAATCCATAACAATTTTTAAATTGATTTGTTGGTGACCATAAATCAATAAATGACCACATATGATATTCTAGTAAATTTGCACCATCTTTAATAGCATCATGAGCACATTGTAAATGTCTTTTTACATAATCAATTCGATACTCATCCTGTACTCCCATACCATTTTCTGTAATGTATATTTCTGGATTACCATATTCGTTTTTTAATTCCATTAATACATCATATATTACTTGTGGATATATCTCCCATCCACGATATGGATTCATTTCACGTCCATGCATCTCATAAGGATCAGAAAAGCTATCATACGTTATTGGTGCATTTGGATGTAAAGCATGTTCTTTGGCTTTAACACGACCTGGTCCATATACATTAATGCCTAACACATCAATTGTATTTTCTTTAATTAGTTCAGCATCACCTTCTTCAACATCTGGCCTTTTACCAACAGAACTAATTAATGTAAACCATTCTTCTGGCATATATCCATTTAACATTGGATAAGAAAAACATTTTTTATATAATAAATTATCATTTTCTGCAGCTTGAATATCTGCTGGATGATTGCTTCTAGGATATGTGAAGCTATGATTCAAAACCGTTCCAATTTTACCTTGATACGCTTTTTTCTTATACTCCTTAACAACACTAGCATGGGCAATAACCATGTTATAAACAGCTTGATTTGCGGCATCGAAATCAAGTTTATTAGGATAACAAATATCATTTAAATATTTAATAAACACATCCACAATTGGTTCATTATAAATGTACCAAATATCTACTAAACCATCAAATAATTCAAAGCAAGTTTTACAGTAAAATACAAAATCATCGATAATTTCACGGTTTGTGAATCCACCTTTATCTTCATAAGCTAAAGGCATGTCAAACCAATACAAAACAACATACATTTCCATGCCTCTATCTTTAAAAGATTGAAACATTTTCTTATAAAATTCTACTGCTTTTTGATTCACAGTTTTTCCATCTGGTAGTAATCTTGCCCACATAATAGAAGTTCTGAAACTATTATGTTTTATATCTTTGGCTAAATCAGCATACTTTTCATAATCTTCATACCAATTCAAAGTATCATTTGGTCCTACACGATCAACAAATCGTTCTGGTTGTAAACGATAGTATTCATCCCAAACAGTTGGTGCTTTACCATCAGTGTCATATGCACCTTCTGTTCCTTGCGCCCAAACAGCACTCCCCCATTTAAATCCTTCTGGAAAATTGTATTTCATTTTCGTTACCTCTTTCATGTTATATTTGTAATGTTATAACATTATATCTATATATTATCATTTACAATATTATTGTCAAGAAATATTGTTTTTTATTATTGCCAGTAACTATATTCATTTTTAATAAATTCAACTTCTTGACGATATAGTTCTTGATGACCTTCTTCTTTCATTTTTATAAAAGAAGCTACTCCTAATTTACATTGTTCATCAAACAAAGCTATTAATGCTTGTAAACGTTCTATGACTATTTCTTTTACATCAAATTGCATGCCATATGTAGTTAAAAACAGATCTATCAATATCTTTCTTTCATGCGCATCCACATCTCGTTCATAATTACGATATTGGTTTGTTTTACTATCATATACTTGTTGACTTAAAGGAACAAAGCGTTACATTGCATAAGCTATATCCCAAACTCTGGGAGCTGGACATGCAGTATCAAAATCGATAATTCCAATTGGTATATGTTTTTTAAACGTCACATTATAAGGTGCAAAGTCATTATGACAAATCACTTCTTTTTCTAATTTTCCAGGGTAGCGTAAATACCATATATCTTCAGTACTTCTTTTAAAACCAATCGTTGCATTATGAAATTCTTTAAGAAGTAAAGCAGCCTCTTTTATTGTTTCCTTTTTTAATTCTATATTCTTATACAAAGGATAATCATCGATTGTATCTCCATCAACAAAACTTAATCTTTCTCTACCCTTTGCATCAAACCCTAATGACTTAGGACATTTATTAAAACCATTACTTTCTAAATGTTGTAATAGTCGATGGATTGTTTTGCTTTGTTCCTTGATATCTTTATATACATTTTCACCATCTGTTGTTACGGTTGACATATTGCCACCAGTGAGTTCTTTTTCCTTATTAATCATTAATCCCTCCTATTTTAAGCTAGCTCTATCTCCAAAGCAAATTCTACTGATTCATCTAAACTAGTAAATGTTATATTAATATATTCATATCCTTCTTGTTTTACTTGT
>JBKEBJ010000280.1:0-8270 GCA_047973105.1 Coprobacillaceae bacterium
GAACTAACATAATTTCTTAGCCTCAACACCTTTAATATAATGGGGAACAAGAATGTCTACGTCAACAATCGGCCGTATTAACTTAGCAATTTGATAAATATTTTCATATAATTCCACTTTAGAAACCGTACGATTCACCAAATTCGCATGTCCCACAATCGGATACTCTGTATATTCTTTATAGAATGTTTCAAAATCAACAATATCTATTAATTTCTCTTCTATTAATGCCTTTCCATTATTATATACACCTACAAATATTTTTTTACTTCTAGCATCTAGAACACTTACGGCTTTAGACATTCCTGCATACGATGCCAGTGAAGATACTGCCTTAACTTTAATATTTGTTGTAGCTGCTAAAGTTTTTGCGATTGTAAGAGCAACACGCACACCTGTATAAGAACCTGGACCAATAGTAATAATCATCTCTTCAATATCTAAGACTTTCAAATTATGTTTTTCTAGTATATTCTTCAAATATAACAAAGCATATTCTGATTGTTTCTTATTACCCATTTCTTGAATATAATCAATACATATATCATTTTCATAGAGGGCAACTACCAAATATGTATTTGAAGTATCCATTATTATAGTTCTCATATTATTAGCTCCTGACATATTTGTTCATATTTCTTACCAATTGCGGTAAAAACAAATTTACGACTTGTCTCATCCATCTTATTAATTTCAATTTCTAAACGTTCTGTGGGTAGTATATCAGCAATAAAATTCGCCCATTCTACTACACAGACATCATCACTTTCAAAGATTTCCTCAAATCCTAAATCATCATCCTGTCCCTCTAAACGATAGGCATCAAAATGAGATAAATTAAGTCTCCCCTGATATTGCTTCAGGATAGTAAAGGTTGGACTATTAATAATTTTCACTATCCCTAGCCCTTTCCCTATTCCCTTAGTAAAAGTCGTCTTACCTGCACCTAAATCACCACTTAATGTTAATAAACTATTTGGTGATAATAAGGTTCCTAAACGTTCACCTAAAGAAATGGTTTCTTCTTCTGTATGTACGATGATTTCTTTTTTCATATTGTTTTACCCTTTATTCTTGTTTCAAGTCTTGATAGACATGATACCAATGTCTAGTAAAAGAAGGAGCAAAAGGACCTTCTTTTTTCTTAGCTAATTCAATTAAAATAGCTAATTGTTTTCTTAAAATTTGATCTAATTCTTTAGAATAATTCATAGATGCAGCATGTTGTCTATACTCTTCTTCATCTAATACTCGATAATTCCCATCAGGAAAAACCTTTAAATCTAAATCATAGTCTATGTACTTCAATGCTTCTCCATCATATAAAGTTGGAGAGGCAATATTACAATAATAATACACGCCAGTTTTACGAATCATACAAATTACATTATACCATTTATTTTTTGGAAAATAACATATCGCTGGTTCACGCGTATGCCACATTCTTCCATCAGCTTCTGTAACTAATGTACGATTATTAATCGAAATGATATGTTCCTCATTTTCGTCTAATACAAACCCCTTTGACCAACATCGATGAATACTCCCATCATGTTTGTAGCAATGTATTAAAACCTTTTTACCTACTAATGGTTCTAACATTTCTAATACCTCTCTTTATAACATTCTTATTATACACAAAAACACCATTACTTTAAAGTAATGATGTTAAAATCTATAAATATTATGGTTTATTTTCTTCTTCCTCTTTAACTTCATAATAGAAATGATCTCCTAAAAAGAAAACTTTGAAGAAACTTCGAATATATTCATTTACCTTTTTTGAAGAGCGATACAATATATATAATCCAAAAAACAAAGAATAAACTCCAAATAACAAACTCCCAAAGGCGATAATTCCATCATTTAAATATAAACTAAAACTAAAACAAAAAATAGAAAATATAACTATTAATATTCCTGATTTAATCTTATTGTTTCTTTTCATTTCCTTTATTCGCATAACTAACCTCTTTTTCTATTCTATTATAACATAAAAAAACTGGCCATTGACCAGTATCTTATTTAAACACCTTTTGTAATCTAGGATATAGTAATATGAATAAAATAAAACAAGTTACTAACGTCGCTAAATTATAAGGAATATTGTAAACTAAATTTGCTTCTAAAGGCGTTTGGAATGCAAACCAACCAGATATTAAATGGCAGATAGTTTTTACAAACATCATAATAACAATCCCTACTGGTATTTCATATTTTCCAACTTTCATTAAAGAAATCAATCCTGTAATTCCAATAAATAATAATGGAATAAAATAATCAAATAGTACAGATAATACACCATAAAAAGTCGCAAAACCTAAGACAAAATGTAAACCTACACAAATCATTGAAACAATTGCTCCATATCCCCATCCCATTAGATAACTACATAAAAATAATGCAACTAATGAAAATGAAATATTTCCACCTAATGGCATTTGTGGTGTAAACTGCGTTGCCCACTCCAAAATAATTTGTATGGCTGCAAAAATGGCCATATAAGACATTGTTCTTGTTGTAAATACTACTTCTCTCTTGTTCATCATTCTCTCCTCCTAATAAAGAGCCCTGACAACAAATAAAAAGCTTCTACGCCACGTGACATAAAAGCAATACCTTTTGGGTCTATTTGCTCTCTCTACGCTGGCATTATCCAGTTCAGATGATAAGGGACCAGACTTTCGTCTATCTCAGCCTTGATTAAGGCACCCCTGGCTCAAGAACATTATAATCACATTAAAAATAATTATCAACATAAAAGTAGTTTTTTTATCATAACATGATATAATAACAATGATTAAAGGAGGAATACAAATGTCAAAAATTATTTCAGTCAATGCAGGTAGTTCTTCATTAAAATTTCAATTATTTGAAATGGATAACGAAGAAGTAATAACTTCTGGTGTTATTGAAAGAATTGGTTTAGAAGAGTCTATTTTTACAATCAAATATCATGGAGAAAAAACTGTTAAAAAAATACACATTAAAGACCATCAAGTAGCAGTACAATTATTATTAGATACTTTAATGGAGAAAAATATTGTTTCATCTTTAGATGAAATTAAAGGTGTAGGTCACCGTGTAGTTCAAGGAGGTACATATTTCAATACATCCGTTGTTATTGATCAAGAAGTAGTAGATAAAATTGATGAATTAAAATCTTTAGCCCCACTACATAACCCTGCTAATTTAACTGGTTATTATGCTTTTAAGGAAGCAATTCCAACTGCTGGAACAGTAGCAGTATTCGATACTGCTTTTCATCAAACATTAGAACCTAGATGTTACATCTATCCGATTCCATATAAATATTATACAGATTATAAGATCCGTAAGTATGGTGCTCATGGAACAAGTCATTATTTTGTATCACAACGTTGTATTGATTTAATGGGAAATCCAGAACATTCAAGAATTATTACTGCTCATCTAGGAGCTGGTGGGTCACTAACAGCTATTAGAGATGGTGAATCTGTTAATACTTCAATGGGATTTACACCACTGTCTGGATTAATGATGGGAACTCGTTCAGGTGATTTAGATGGTTCTATTATCGATTATTTAATTGAAGAGATTGGTATGGATATCAAAGACGTTATTAATATGTTAAATAAAGAATCTGGATTATTGGGAGTATCTGGAGTATCCAGTGACTTTAGAGATGTCCAAGAAGCAGCATTAGCTGGTAATGAACGAGCAATATTAGCTTTAGATATTTATTATCGTCGTATCATTGCTTATATTGGACGTTATTATGTAGCTTTGGGTGGCGCAGATGCAATTGTATTTACCGCTGGTATTGGTGAAAATTCTGCTTATGCAAGAAAAGAAATTATTGATTTAATAGCTGAAGCTTTTGACATTGTACTAGATGATGACGCTAATGAAAATGGTACAGGTGAAAGAATCATTACGAAACCTGAATCAAAAGTAAAAGTATACGTCATCCCAACAAACGAAGAGTTAGTAATTGCTAGAGACACAAAAAGATTATTAAACTTATAAATAATAAATTAAGTAGTAGTTTTTAGTTTAATAGCTACTACTTTTTCATTAAAAAACGTAGGCCTTCTCAATGAGAAACCTACGTTTTTATCTATCAAAATCAATCCTAAAAAAATTACTAAATCCATTTATTGTAGATTTTCTCTCACTATATGAACTTTAAGGATTCTATCAATTTCTCATTGTTTTTAATTAATAATTACAAATATTTAGAATACAAAAAAACCATGGTGTCTAAATTAACCACAGTCTAAATAAAACTAGATTCTTAAAATAATGTAAAGATAACTTTTCCAACAATATCATCTTCCACATCAAAATATCCTAATTCTCGAGAGTCACTACTTCTATTTCGATTATCCCCCATAACAAAAACCTTGCCTTCAGGAATATCAACAATCATATCTTCTCCAAGCATTGGTTCTTTAATATAATCTTCCTCGATTAAATCTCCGTTACGATACAGTTTTCCATCCTTAATTTCTAAATGGTCCCCTGCTAGCCCAATAACTCGCTTAATATAATTTCTTTCAGCTACATGAGAATCAATAACAATAACATCATTATAAGAAGGATCACCCATCTTATAAAAAACCTTTTCTACAATTACAATATTACCTTCCTCATAGGTAGGTTCCATAGAACTACCTTGTACCTGTGAGATTTGAATAAAGAATAAAATGAAATATGTAACTACTAATGTTATAACGATTACTTTTATATATTCAAGAATCACATTCTTTTTTTGCTTTTCAATAACTTCTTCCATAATTCATCACCTGCGCCTATTATAGCACATTTTAAGTATCATTCAAATGACTTCTGAGTTTTGCGATAATTTTCTTTTCTAACCTCGAAACTTGAACTTGTGATATATGCAATCTTTTTGCGACACGCTCTTGATTGTATTCTAATTGATAACGCATATGTAATATTAATCGCTCTTTTTCATCCAGTTTTTCTATTTCCATTCCTAATGCAATTTTCTCAAACCACATTTTATCTTTTTTATCTTCCACTCTTTCTTCCATTGAAATTTCTGATCCATCTTTTTCATAAATTGGTTCACTTAAAGAGGTAGGATAATAAGATGCATCAATTGCCTCTACTACATCTTGAACATCAACTTCTAGATAATTTGCGATATCTTCTACTTTTGGTTCATCACCGTATTTATTTTGTAGTAATTCTTTTGCTTTATTAATCTTTAGATTTAATTCTTTTAATGAACGACTTACCTTAATCGTTCCATCATCTCTAAAATAACGCTTAATTTCACCCATAATAATAGGAACAGCATAGGTAGAAAATTGTACTTTGTATGTTGGATCAAAATTGTTAATTGCTTTCATAAGACCAATGCATCCAATTTGAAATAAATCATCTTTATCATAATGATTATTCTTAAATCGATGTACGATTGACCATACCAAACCTAAATTTTGATTCACTACGAGTTCTTTAGCGTGATCATCCCCTGAACGCACTTTTTCTAGTAACTCTAAGGTACTTACTTTAGCCAATTTTACTATCTTTCAATTTTTTAGTAATGATTAGTTTTGTTCCTAAATTTAACGTTGAGTGTATTTCTAAATAATCCCCTAATGTTTCAATAATTGTTAACCCCATACCTGCATGTTCTAATTCTTTTAAAGAGGTGAATAAAGGCACTTTGGCTTCTTCAATATCCGCAATTCCTTTACCATAATCCTGAATAATCATTTTCACTACTCGGTTTTCTTCTATCGTTACTTTAACAACTACTTTACATGTTGGATCATTTTGATACCCATGCACTATTGCATTATTAACGCCCTCACTAATAATGGTTTTAATCTCTACCATTTCATCAATTGTTGGGTTTAATGACGCAATAAAAGAAGCTACACTAGTTCTAGCGAATGGTTCATTTTCTATCATTGCATTAAAGCTAATTTCCATTTGATTCAACATCATTTTTCCTCCTCAATATATTCCATAATGTTAAAAATACCAGTTAACTCAAATAATTTATAAGCCGTATTATTTAAACTAGTAATCTTTAATTTACGATTTTCTAGTTTTAACTGGTTATAACGACCTAATACCAGACCAATCCCTGAACTATCTATAAAATTTGTATGTTTAAAGCGAAATATAACATCTCCTTCACTTTGAATAATCAACGAGTCTAATTCTTGACGATATTTGGGAGCATTACTACTATCAACTTCACCATAAAAATCAACAACTAATGCTTTATTTAGTAGTTGATGTTCCATTTTATTTTCCATATATTCATCTCCTTTTTTAGTATCATATACTACATTAAAAAAAGTTGATATACATTCGCTAAAAGTAGAATTTATTAGACAAAAAAAGAGGTTTCCCTCTTTTAAAATAAGTCTTGTAAAACACGTAATGCTTTTTCGAAAAAGTTCAGCAAACCTACATCTTCGCCACTATAAAGTGCATAACTTGCGACTAAATTATCGTCTAAGAATACATTCAACGTTCCCACTTTTTCATCTTTTGTGATTGGTGGTTCACTTTTCTCATAAATAATTTCATATGTCATTTCTTTTTCATTATTCTTATTTTGAATATATACAATATCTTCTTTACATATAACACTTATTGATTTTTTCTCACTATTATTAATATCTAAATGATCTATTACATCTTCTTTTTTAAATAGCGTAACACGATTATAACTATTATACCCATAATCTAATAATTGACACATTTCTTGGTTTCTTACCTTTGGCTCAGTCTCTTGCATTACCACTCCAATTAAGCGCAAACCATCACGTTCAACTGTTGTAACTAAACAATACCCTGCTTCTTTGGTATAACCTGTTTTTAAACCATCTACACCCTCATAAACTTTTAACAGTTTATTTGTATTTACAAGCCAAAAACTTTGTTGACTATCTTCTCGGATATAACTATCGTATAAAGATGTAACACTAAATAAGTCTTCTCCACCAATTTCTATTAAGTAGGATGCCATAAGTGCTAAATCTAATGCACATGTATAATGGTTATCATCATGTAATCCTGTTGCATTCGCAAAATTTGTACTTACCAATCCTAACTCTTTGGCTTTTTCATTCATCATATCTACAAATCCTTGAATACTTCCCCCAATTTTTTCTCCTATCGCTACACTAGCATCATTAGCACTAGCGATAGCAATAGACTTAAACATATCAGAAACACTCATTTTTTCTCCGGGTTCTAAGTATACTTGACTGCCACCCATACTAGCTGCATACTCTGAAGTAGTAATTGTCTCTTCCCAGGTTAATTTGTCATCCTGTATTGCTTCAAACAATAGAATCATTGTCATAATTTTTGTTGTTGATGCTGGGAATAGTTTTTCTACTTCATTTTTAGAATATAGAATTTGTTTTGATGAAGCTTCAATTAGAATTGAAGAAGTAGCGTTAGGAGTTAAAACATCGTCCTCGGCATTAACTCTAATCATACACATACTAAATACTTATAATACTGCTATCTCTTTTTTCATCATTTTCATCGCCTCAAAATAACATATGATGATTTAACAAAAAAATACTAGCAAAAACGAAAAAAGATAGTTTTTCTAATCATTTATCTCAATTCCTGCATATATATGCAAGAATTAACATTTTGTGACAAAAAAAGATAGGCATAACCTATCCTTCATTAAATTCCAATTTCTTGCATCTTCTTTGTAACTTGTATTACTCGATTATCTAACTTCTTTATATCTTCTAATTTTGAAAAATTTATTTCATCAATAATATTACCATCACCCATAAATACTACACGACTTGCGAAAGCCGCAACATTCGCATCGTGTGTAACTAATACGATTGTTGTTCCACCATTATTAATTGTTAATAACAATTGCATGATTTCTTTCGACGATTTCGAATTCAAAGCACCAGTTGGTTCATCTCCAAAAATTATCTTTGGTTCATTCATTAATGCACGACAAATTCCAACTCGTTGTAATTGACCCCCTGACACTTCTGTAATATTTCTTGTTTCCAATTCAGAGATTCCTGTTTCTTGCATTAAAGTTTGAGCTCTTTTTATAATCTTAGTACTATTCTTTTTATTATCTCTCATTGAAGGTAGAATAATATTATCTAATACATTTAAATTCTTTATTAGTGTTGGTTGTTGAAACACAAATCCCATTTCTTTTCGACGAATATCAGAAAGTTCTTTTTCTTTTAAAGTAGATAATTTTTTACCATCAAAAATAATACTTCCAGAATCAATTTCATCCA
>JBKEBJ010000324.1:0-7149 GCA_047973105.1 Coprobacillaceae bacterium
TCTTCTTTATCAACATCTTTTTCTAACACCATACATCCTGATATAAGGAATAAAATTATTGTTAACTTAGTTTTTTTCATTTACCTTTGCCTTCTTCTTTTTCTGCAATCTTCTAATATACATAGAAATATAATAGCCAACCCCTACATACATTGATAAAATTATAAGATACTCAAACAGAAATCCAGACAAAGATTTAGTGTAATCAAAATAAACAAATTCTGTTCTCAAAAACATATATAACAGTAAATCATGTTTAATTAAAAATATTATGCCAAATATCATAATAATAATACTTAAATATTTTACTATTAAATGACTAACTTTATTAGTAAAATCTAGATTTAACATCTTTTTAATCATAGAAGTAATCATTCTCCAATGTACTCCTAAATGAATGGAAATCAAGGCAAAGCCCCAATAAGAAGCCATCATATGAATTTTCCTAGCTGATGAGGCAGTCATAATATCTACTGATTTTAATACATAATTAGACATAGAAATCCCACTAACCATTAATGAAATTACTGTAATAATTATTAAAATATTTAAACATGTCATAAACACTCTATAGGCGTTATATTTACCATTAGCAATTGACCTATACCAATTCTTATTTAAAATATTATGTACTAAAAAAAGTACAAACATGGTCACACCCAACCATTCATGTGTTTCCTGTCCAGTGTGAGTATATGCCTTTAGAAATAGTAATAAACTTGTCATTATAATGTCTATTATAATTTTTATAATTTGCTTAGGTTTCATTTTTTCTCCTTTCAATTATAGGGTATTCAGATAATAAAAGGATAAAGTAATTTGTAATACACAAATTACTTTATACAAAATTCATCATCCTCTAATTTGACCTAAAATCGTCTAATGTTATAATTATTTTTATTTTTTTAGTCATTTTCGTACATAAAACTTTTCTCTACGAGTATTTATGCTGTTAGGATTTTCATATTAGTATCCTAATTCTGATAACCAATTATCTATTTCTTCTTTTGAATCTGTTATATCATTTCTTGATATAGTCAATCCGTTACTATTAACATTTGCTCCACTTTGCATATCACTGATTGTATTAATAGTTGATGAAAAACCACTTCCTCCATGTGTAGAAAACGGAATAATTGTTTTTCCACTAAAACTATATTCTTCTAAAAAAGTGTATAGAGGCATTGGCATATCTCCCCACCAGTTCGGATAACCAATAAAAATAGTATCGTACTGATCTAAGTTTGTAATCTTAGAGGATAATTCTGGTCGTAAGTTATTATCCTTTTCATCAGATGCTTGATCAACCAAGGGTTCATGACTTCCAGGATACTCTTGAACTGTTTCGATTCTAAGTAAATCTCCATCCGTTCTTTCTTGTATCTGCTTAGCAAATAACTCTGTATTTCCAACTACACTACCACCTTCATTGACACGACTTGCACCAGCTGACGTATCATTTCCATCCGTTTCTGGAAAAGAAAAATATACAATTAATATATTCCCTTCACCACCTGGAAACGGAATGTTAGTATTGTTGTTTTCTTCATCATTCTCTTTTTTTTCACCCTGAGATGAATCATTATTAGTTGTCTCTTCATTATTTTCGTTATTAGAACATGCAGTTATAAGAAATAAACAAAACATGCAAAGTACTATTTTAAAACCTTTTCTCATTTTTTTCTCCTTTGGTTTTCTTGTTTAACTCTAAATTTATAATCCTATAATCAAAATTAGTTGGCTAATTAAAATGACCATATTGTATTGATTATTTTAATCTTAGCTTGTATTTCTAGTTGTTTTTAGAAATAATTTTTTTTAATACAGTAATCCAAATAAAAACTAATACTTTCATTACTATAGTTGATTATTCAATTTTAGCTATCTATACCTCCTTTCTTTTGTTCTATCTCCCTATGTTCACAATCATATATGCTCGTGTATACTCCAGGTCAATCATTTATAGTTCTTTTTATGAGTAAAATAGTTTATAGTTATTATTACTATAATTAGTATTACTTCTCGTTTATATAAAATTTAATTTCATTTCCTAAATAAACTTTAAAACTTTCTTTTATCATTGTATTACACTCATTCGTTACATAGTCATGCAATAAGTGATGTAACAAATCAAACTGATAATCAAGAAAATTAACAGTTATTATGATTTGATTCTCAGTCTCAAATAAATTATATTTGAACTTATTAGTATCTAAAATTCCAGTTGCTCTATTTTTATGAACAACTGTTGTAACAATAAATATTTTTTGTATTGTACTTTCCTCCTAAAAATATGTTTCATCCATATCTAGTTCTTTTAATGCAGTATTTATATATCTTGTGCAGATAGATTAATACTTGCACTGTTCAAATTTTCTTCTAATCGATAAATCTTTGTTGTACCTGATATTGGTACAATCCATGATTTTTGTGCAAGTTCCCATGCAAGCAAAGCAAATTGCTGAAATTACAAGACCATTTCCTAGTATTCTTTTCTTCAGTTATAACTTCTTCCATTTTCAATTATGATTTCATAGCTGATTGAAAAAATAGATGTCAATTTTATATGACATCTATTTACTAAATCGACAAATATACACACTTTTACATTGATAAGTAAATTAGTATATTACTTTAGTAAATGATAATGAAGCTAATTTTATTTCATCGCCATTTTTAGTATATACTTCTGTAACCATAAATGGATTAACTGCTACATTACCTTTAACTATTGCAGATAACTTAAGTTTATTAAATAAAACAATTGTTGATTCCATTTCCTTAACTGTATTGTATTCAACATCAATACCTTCGTAATTAATATCTTGTTCCTTAATTACCTCTATCTCTTGATCACGTGTTAATGATCTACTCATATGCACGAATACAGCATCTTTATGAACTAATTTCAATAATACATCTGTGTCTCCATTTATCATTGCTTCCCAAATTTGATTTGATACGTTTACTACTTTTTCCATCTTTCTTTTCTCCTTTTTGTTTTTTGTAAGTTATATTTGAGAACTTACACTCTTACATCTTTATTACATAATAATTTAATACATATATCACTGTTTGTTTTTATTACACTTTATACAAGTTCTTTACTTTCATAGACAACTGCTTTTTCTTTTTAAATACAATAAACAATACTGTAGTTAATGATAATAAAACAAATATAATAGCATCTACATAAAACACTCCACGTAATCCATTATCACCTGCTAAATATTCTAAGATAATAGAACCATATGGTGTAATAAACACTCCCAGATTATATCCAACTAACAATAATGAGGTAGCGAGTCCTGTATTTGATATAGAACTGTTGTTAATTTTATTTATGAAGTATGGCATAATCATTCTAAATCCAAATCCAGTCACAAATCCTCCAAAAACAGTAACAACAACAGAGTTTGAAATACCAATACTAAACATTGCAACAGCTAATATCATATATGCGATAGGCAAAGTAAAATCTTTTAACACTTTTATGATTTTACCAAATAGAAACCCTGATAACATTGCTCCTAAACTCAAAAGCATAATAACTGTGCTAGC
Organism: Coprobacillaceae bacterium; assembly: GCA_047973105.1. GTDB lineage: Bacteria > Bacillota_I > Bacilli_A > Erysipelotrichales > Coprobacillaceae > CAKVJS01. The sequence continues at coordinate 3,562 of JBKEBJ010000324.1, forward strand.
ATCACTTGCATTTGCATAACCCTCTGATGTCATTAAACTTGATACTTTAATTCCCATTGTCATATATAGAATAGCAATTAGGAAGATAAGTCCTATATATCCAATCACTGGATATAGATCACCTTTTTTTCCTTCTAATGATTCTGATTTCTTGACATTAATCTTATCTAAAAGTTCCTTTGTATCTACTTTTGGAACAAATATACTAAACATAATAACTACTGGTATGGCAATTAAATATGCATAGAATAGTGCTTGCCAATTAATAGTTAGTAATCTTCCTGCAATAAAAGTTACTGCCATACCGCCCAATCCCTCACATGCACTTTGAATTCCAAATAATCCTGATCGTTCTTCTCCATCATAGAAATAACTAATCATAGAAACCAATAATGAATTGAATAGTCCTACGCCAAATCCAAGCATTGCTCTTGTTGCTAAAATTATATAGAAATTGTTTGTTACAACTGGAATAATACCAGCAACAGCCACAATACATAAACCTGTAACAATGGTTTGTTTGTATCCAATTTTCTTGGCTATAAAACTACTAGTTAATACGGAAATCATTAGAAACATTGATGGTATTGTTGTTAACATTTCTACAATTTGTAATGGTACCTCTGGAAAAGCTGCTATCATAGCTGGTAAATTAGCATTTATTGCAGGTGCCGATGCAACTAGCAATGAAGCTGATAATAAAGCTATTTTTAATATTAATTTATTCTTCATATTAGTCTCCTTATTTATATTCTTGTAGAAGTTATCTAACTAAATTCGCTAAACGTTCTACTGCATCAGGATCTTGATGATTAAAGAAAGAACTCTCTTTTTTATCTAAACCTGCAATAACTTCCATTTCCTCTTTTGTTAATTCGAAATCGAAAATATTAATATTTTCTTTCATTCTTTCAATACTTGATGATTTCGCTAAAGAAACTACATTTCTTTGTGATAACCATCTTAAAATAACTTGTGCAATTGATTTATTGTGTTTATCTCCTATTGCTTTTAATGTAGGATTATTAAACATATCATTTTTACCTTCTGCAAATGGCGCCCAAGCTTGAATCTGGACATTGTGCTTTTCCATGTTTTGTTGAGCTTCAATTTGTTGTTGGAAAGGATTTACCTCTACTTGATTTACTTGTGGAACAATTTCACTAAACATAGCAATATCTGTTAAACGATCTGGGTAGAAATTACTTACTCCAATAGCTTTTATTTTTCCTTCTTTGTATAATTCTTCCATAGCTTTATAAGTTCCATAATAATCGCTAAGTGGTTGATGTATTAGCATTAAATCTAAATAATCTAATTGTAATTTCTCTAATGATTCTAAGATTGATGCTTTAGCTTTTTCATAACCAGCATTAGAAATCCAAACTTTAGTAGTAATAAATAATTCTTCTCTAGCTACACCACATGTATTAATTGCTTCACCTACTGCCTCTTCATTACCATAAGACTGTGCTGTATCAATTAAACGATATCCAGCCTTAATAGCATTATGCACACATTGAATGCATTCTTCCTTGTCTCTAATTTGAAATACTCCAAATCCTGCCTTTGGTATTTTAATTCCATTATTTAATGTTACGAATTCCATATTCTTTTCCTCTTCTTTCATTAATTATTTATTTTCATTTCACATATTTTTGAAATTACTAATGGGAGTTATTTATTTCATATTCAACTCCTCTTGCTTCTTGATACATTTATTGTATGATTTATTATAAAAATAGTACAATACCAAGATATTATTGTGCTATAATTAAAACGCATAGTAAACTATTTAGAAAGGAATGAGTCGTCATGTTTGAACTATATCAACTAGAACAATTAGTAACAATCGCAGAGCAAGGAACTATTTCAAAAGCGGCAGAAATTCTTCATATCTCACAACCAGCTTTAACCCGTTCTATTCAAAAATTAGAAGATGATTTAGGTATAAAATTATTTTCGCGTAGTAAAAATAAAATGATATTAAATGAAACTGGTTTATTAGCTGTTGAATTAGCTTATAAAATAATAGAAGATGCAAAATATATAGTGGAAAAACTGCATGCATTTGAAAAATCCCAACAGAGCATTACTATAGGAAGCTGTGCTCCTGGCCCACTTTGGGAATTAGAATCAATATTAAAAAAAGACTATTCCAGTGCGCAAATCACATCTGAAATAGTAGATGATGAAGCATTATTAAAAAACTTTGAAGATGATATATATCAAATTATCATTACCACTAAACCGATAAATGATGAAAATATCTTTAGCCAGCCTTTTTGTCATGAGGAGCTTTGTATTTCTTTGCCTCCAGCCCATCCATTATCTAATTACCCAAATGTTTCATTTGAAGATTTAAATGGAGAAAGTTTCTTATTATATTCATTGATAGGTTTTTGGTATGACCTTTGTAAAGAAATGATGCCCGATTCTCTCTTTATCGTACAAGATAAAACTAACACCTAAAATGAACTTATCAAATTATCTGCATTACCAAACTTTATTACGGATATCTCTATTAGGCATAATCGTGAGACAAGTAATCGTATTATTATTCCTATCAACAACCCAGAAGCAAATGTACAGTTCTATTGTTCATGTAAAAAGAACAATAAAAAGAAATACCAGTTTTATTTCATATACGAAGACTGATTTAATAAACAGAATATAATCTCTATTATTAATTGATTGTCAATACGAGCTAACTTCAATGAATTAAACATTAAATTTAAATAGTTAAAAATAACAAGGATTGATTTCTGTATTATTTAGAAATCAATCCTTTTCATTTTATAGTAATTATTTTCTTTATTAGAATATATCATGCACTCTTTCAATGTATCAAGATGCTATCCTCTTCAAAATTTGTTCTGTATAATTCAATAACCAAAGAATTAAAAATACTACACTCTTTATTATATAGAGCCGTACTTTCCTCTTTATCAAAAAGATCTGATAATAACTCTATGTTCATAGCTATGTCTAGCACTATTTCTTCACCTAATGCATAAATAAAATCAAACTTCTGTTCCAGACACAATTGAATTATTTCGTCCGTTTCTTTTCCTGAAGCAAATTTTCTTATTGGAATTATTATAACGTTTATAGTATTTTCATCTACGCGAAGTAATAACTCATGTAAGAATTGATTATTGTATAATGCTTCTTCTTCATAAAATAGTAGTTTTCTACTGTTTTCAGTACATAAAATATTAAATAATTCTTCCATTTCTTCGTAGTTATGTAATTGTTTTTCTTTAATCATTATTTACCTCCAAATGATATTTTTAATATTCTAGAAGTTTATATTTCCAACTATAACAATATCACATTGGGGTAGCAACAGAGCAAGAGGCTCTATTACTATTTGGAAGAATAAAGGCACGAAAGTATTATTAATCAATTGAAACACATACAATACGAAACAAAAAATGAGTGAAATATAAAGTCAATAGTTATTAACTATTTACACTTCATACTTTTCACTCATTTGTTTTTAATTCAAATTAACTTTTAATAAAGCAAAGTTTAATCATGTATTTTCTTTGATAAACACATTCTTACAAACTCTGGATCAAAATG
>JBKEBJ010000340.1:0-3643 GCA_047973105.1 Coprobacillaceae bacterium
TTGCAATAAAAAATGAGCTAATAGGAGAGATAAGAGAAGTTAGTTTTCACGAAATGTTAGCAATTTTTATAAGTGAAAACTCAAAGGAAATAGCCAGTATTCACAAACAAATATACTGTTGTAAATAAGGAGCGATATCATGACAAAAGAAAGAAAAGATGAAATCAAAAAAACACTAAAAAACTACAAAAGCAATATGGAGTTAGTGGACGTTTATAATCAACTAATTTCTAGGTATGAGGATATTAGAAATGAACAAAGTGGCGTTTTAGAAGATTGGCAACATAAAGAACTTATTGAATGGAAGAGAGTAAGACTAGAGTTGTTTAAAAAAGTAGATTCTTTAGAAAAAGGAATAAACTGTCTAAATGTTCATGATGAAGAGAAGCATAAAGAAATAATAACAGCTATCTATATAAAGAGATGGACCAGAGTTAAAACAGCTCAAGAATTAAAAGTTAGTGAGCCTAGAATTAGTCAGATAATAGAAGAAGGTATAAACAGATTAAATCTTTTCGTTATATAAGTATCGCTTAAAAATATTATAAAAAAACTATAAAAAGACTATAAGTTATGGTCTTTTTTTTGTGCGAAAATTTATATGAGGGGTGGGGTATATGACAATTTTTGAATACTTTGACTTAACTAACACAAATCCTATAAGTAAATTGAAGTTGTCATATATCGCCTATCTTAAAGAGGTATATATAGAAACAAAAGATAACTCAATAAAAAACATGGCAATAGATATTGAAAAAAAACCACATAAAGAAATACTGAATATGTTTTTAGATGAAGAATACTTATATGATGGTTGTTCATGTAATAGTGGTGCAATTCGAATAAAAAAAGGAAGTGAATAAATGGCTAATAAATATGACACTCACATAAAACCATTTATTAAAGAAATAAAGTCAATGTATGAAGCAGGATATACAGAAAATGAAATATATACAACTCTTGGTGTGGGTAAAGATTTATGGGCGAAATCTAAAAAAGAAAAAAAAGAATTATCCGCTGCATTGAATAAAGAAGAAAAAGTAAAAAAAGAAATGAAAGATTTGATTGCTTTCAAAAACACTGTAATGCCTATTGAAAAATACAATGATTTACTCAAAGAGCTACTTGAAGTAAAGACAACCGAAAACGGAATAGTTATTAGTCCAAGTATTGATGGAGTATTAAAGGTGTTAAGGCAACAATATCCAAAATTAAATCACTATTTACAGGAAGAAATAAATAAAAATAAAATTGCATGGTATGAAGCTGAAACAAAGAGAATGCAAGCAGAGAAACCAACAATTAATGTAAGCAATGAAATAAGCCTAAAGGATGAAATGATGGAATTATTAAGCAAAAACGCCAAAGAGCTGGAGGATTATAATCAAAATGAAGGCAAGTGATAAACAATTAGCTTTAATAAATATTAAGCATGTTAAGAAACAAATAATTTGTTTAGTAGGTGCATTCAGAAGTGGGAAAACATTATTTGGAGCTACATTAGGTTTTTGTGAGTTAATGATATACCAACAAATAAACAAACAAGTATTTGAAGGTAATAGATATGCAGTAGTAGGTCATGCGAATGTAACAGCAACATATAAAAATGTTGTTAAGAGAATGATTGATTATTTAAGAACGCGCGGTTGGATTTGTACCAAACATGGAAACAATTACGATTTCACTATAACAAAAGGCAAAGTCACCTTTTATATTGAAACCTTTGCAGCTAGTAATAGTGTGAGTTATGAAAAACTACAAGCAGGAACTTATAGAAGCATCTTTATTGATGAGGGTCCTTTAATGAGTAACGAGACAATAGAGAATATAATAGGACGTTGTTCAACTTTTAATGATTGGAAAGTAATCATAACTGGAAATCCTGAAGGAAATGATAGCCATCCGTTTTATGAAACATATTTAAGTGGAAATGAAAAGATTTTGTATATTCATTTCACAATGCTAGACAATCCAATAAACACTCTAGATAAGATTGAGTACTTTAAAACAATATTTACAGAAACTATGTATCGTCAAAAGGTATTGGGTGAGTGGGTGGCAGTTGAAGGTATGGTTTACCCTAACGCACCGACGATTAAAGATAGACCAAATGGCGACGAGGGTAATCTAATTAAGTTTGATTATATTCACTTTGGTTTAGATTATGGAGAGAATGATGCGACAACAGTTGTAGCAGTAGGTGTAATAGGTGATGACTATTATATATTTGATCAATACTATCACAAAGCAGTTAATGGAGACAGGAAAACAATCATAGATTATAAACACGAAATATCGCAATGGATTAATGAAATTTACGATGTAGAAAGAACTAAATGTTCGTTATTTGTTGAAACTAGTCCAGTTACTGTATATAGCTTATTTACTAACGATAAAGAAATTGATGTAAATGTAAGAATTAAGAAAGCCGATAAAACTAAATCTCACAGTAAGTCAAAAGACATCATTCAGGAAAGAATAGATGTTACTAACGTAATGATTAATAGTAATAGGCTGTTTATATGTAATGACAAGTTACCAGTCTACAAAGCTTTTAAAAATGCTAAATACAAAAATAACAAGAGACTTGATGATGGGTCAAGTGATATAGATAGTTTAGATGCATTTGAATATGCAATAAAACCAGATTTTAAATATTTGATTAGAAAATTAGGGGTGATGTAATGGATAGAAAGTTAAGTTGGTTTGATATGTATAGTATGGCAACTATGTGTAGTCAGTTCCTAACTGGTGGTGGAACACTTGTTGATTTTAAAACAGCAACATTGAATCTACCAAAAACAATTAGCCGTATATGGACAGTTAAACAGGTCAGTGAGTTACCAGCAATAAAGATAAATGAAAAAGAATATTCAGAAGTGTTAGGTAAAGACATGCTTTCTGATATAGCTGTACCAGTTAATAAATTATTAGCTTTAGGTACTATGTTTATTATTCCGATGATGAACAAAAAGGAAGAAATAGTATATGACGTTATAGTAGATGATGACTCAATAACTTACCTTGATTATTACTGTGAGGACGATGAATTGAAATATCTCATATATGTTAGATCAGAGAGAATAATGGGAATTGATAATAAATCAAAAATGGTGAATATGAGGTATGAACATTATATTGATAGTTCTAAAGTTTATCGATTTGAACAATATTATTATGACAATAAAAAAATATATGTAAACGATAATGATGGAATTAAACCTATTTCAAACGATATGATGTTACCTTTTAAAGTTGATTTAAGAATAAATGCTGATGGCTATGGTATGCCAATATGGGCTAATGCATGCAACTTAATAGAGGATTGTAATAAGACGTATCATGAAATGATGAACTCTATGGAATTGTTAAGACCTGTTGTTGGTATTCCGAGTGGACTAACTACTGCTAGTGGAAGAGGTAATGAAGATATAAGGACCATATCAAAATATAATAGAATGTTTGCAGTAATACCAGGTCTTGATGAATTGAAAGACTGGCAGTACTTTGGTGGGACATATGATCCGGCACCATATATAAATACATTAAATGCACAATTAAGTGATGTAAGCCTTCAATGTGGATTTGGTAGACGTTATCTTTCTTATGATGAACAAGGTGGCTTAAAAACTGCTAAAGAAGT
>JBKEBJ010000372.1:0-16252 GCA_047973105.1 Coprobacillaceae bacterium
TTATTCTAGATGAGGCAACAAGTATGCTAGATCCAATTGGTAAAAGAGAAATAAATTCATTAGTAAAAGAATTAAATAAAGAAAAAGATATGACAATTATTTCAATTACGCATGATATTGAAGAGGCAGTTTATGCTGATAAAATTATTTTATTAAATAAAGGCGAAGTAATTGATATTGGAGTTCCAGAAGATATATTAAGAAAAAAAGAACAATTAGAAACATTGGAATTAGATATTCCTTTTGCTTTGAAAATAAGTGAAGGGTTACAAAAACGTGGAATAAAGCTTACAGAACATTTAGTAACAGAGGAGATGGTGGAAGAATTATGTCAATTACATTTGAAAAATTAGAACATATCTATAATAAAGATACACCATTCTCTTATCATGCATTAAAAGGTGTTGATTTACGTATAAAAAGAGGAAGCTTTACCGCAATTATTGGACAAACTGGAAGTGGAAAATCAACTTTAGTTCAACACATTAACGCTTTATTGCTTCCTACTAGTGGAAAAATAGAAGTTGAGGATTATATAATTACAGCAACAGATAAACCTAATAAACTAAAACCATTACGAAAAAAAGCCGGACTAGTATTTCAATTTCCTGAATATCAATTGTTTGAAGAAACAATTGAAAAAGATATTATTTTTGGTCCACTTAACTTTGGAGTTCCAGAAGAGAAAGCTAAGGAACTTGCTGCTAAAATGTTAAAACAAGTGGGATTAGATGAATCGTATTTATTAAAGTCACCTTTTGATTTATCAGGAGGTCAAAAAAGACGAGTAGCGATTGCAGGTATTTTAGCGATGGAACCAGATATTTTAATATTAGATGAACCAACAGCAGGATTAGATCCACAAGGAACAAAAGAAATGATGTCTCTATTCAAAAGTATTCAAGAAATAGGTAAAACAATTATTATAGTGACACATGATATGAATCATGTATTAGAGTATTGTGATGAAGTTGTTGTTATGAATCAGGGTAAGGTTGAAAAACATGATACAGTAACTAATGTTTTTAAAAATCAAGCATATCTACATGAAATAGGTATAGATTTACCAATGATTACTAACTTTATTATTTCCTTAAATAGTAAAGGTTTTCATCTGGATACCTCTATTAACACATATGACAAACTAATTGATACGATTGGTGGTGAACTACATGGATAATATATCTTTTGGAAAATATATACCAATTCGTTCTTATATTCATGACCTAGATCCAAGATTAAAAATCTGTGCGTTAATGGTATTCTTAGTTGCAGTATTTTTTGATGCTGGTTTTTTAGGATATACAATATTAGCAGTGTTTGTAGTATTGATAGCTATTTTATCAAAAATACAAATAAAACATGTCTTTAAAGCAATAAAACCAATGTTATTTATGGTTGTTTTTCTGACAGTATTTAATATCTTTTTAATTCAAAGTGGAGAGGCTCTATTTAGAATATTTTCTGTTACTATTTATTCTGGAGCACTAATTCAATCAGCGTATATATTCATTCGTTTAGTTTTAATTATTACGCTAACTACTATATTAACGTCTTCAACAAAACCATTAGAGTTAACATTAGCGATAGAGGATTTATTATCTCCTTTAAAAAAGATAAAGTTCCCTGCTCATGAAATTGCAATGATGATATCTATTGCTTTACGTTTCATCCCCGATTTATTAGATGAAACAAAACGTATAATGAAAGCACAGGCAAGTCGAGGAGTAGATTTTAATGAAGGAAAAATAATGGAAAAGATTAAATCCATTGTTTCATTAATCATTCCCTTATTTATATCTGCATTTCAAAGGGCAGAAGAATTAGCGAACGCTATGGAAAGTAGAAATTATAACCCAGAAGCAAATAGAACAAGATACAAATCATTGACTTGGAAAGTTCAAGATACGATTTCGTTAGTAGCAGTACTTATTGTTTCTTCAAGTGTTATTATAATGAGTCTAGTATTATGAGTCGAATAAAGTGTGTAGTTAGTTATGATGGTAGTAAATTTCACGGTTTTCAAGTACAAGATAAATATCGTACTGTACAAGGAGAAATACAAAAAGCTATCTATAATATTTGTAAAGAGAAGATAGTTATTCATGGCTCTGGTAGAACGGATGCTAAAGTACATGGTTCAAATCAGGTGTTTCACTTTGATACAACTAAGGAATTTCCAGCTGAACAATGGAAACAAGCAATTAATCATTTTTTACCAAATGATATTTACATTTTATCGAGTGTTGCAGTAACAGAGGAATTTCATTCTCGTTATAGTGCAATAAAAAAAGAATATCATTACAAATTAAGTATGAAAGAGTACAACCCTTTAGAAACAAATTACATTTATCAATATGGAAAGAATTTAGATATTGATATTATGAGAGAAGTTAGTAAACTATTTTTAGGAGAACATGATTTTGCATCTTTTTGTTCTTATGATCAATATGGAAATACAATTCGTACTTTATACGATTTTCATATTAAAGAAAAAGAAGGAATTATTACGTTTATCTTAATTGGTAATGGTTTTAGAAGATATATGGTAAGACATATTGTCGGTGCCTTAATTCAAGTAGGGGCGAATCGAATGACTAAAGAAACAGTTGAAGAAATGATGCAAAGTTGTGGCGATAAAAAATGCTTACATAAAGCCAAACCACAAGGATTGTATCTACATAAAGTATATTATGAGTAAGGAGTAAAGTATGACAAAAACAAATTTTCATACTCACACATTTCGTTGTGGACATGCGGTGGGGAATGAAGAAGCAATGATACAAAGTGCAATTGAAAATAAAATAGAGATATTAGGGATGAGCTGTCATGTTCCCTTACCAAAATATCGTTGGCATTTGTTGAAAGGAATGCCATATGCAATGAAAAATATGCAAGCATGGAAATCCTTTTGTAAAGCGATGGTTCATAATGGACCAGCAATGCGCATGCCTTATAAAATGAAAAAGAAACATCAGATAAATATAAAAAAAATGCAAGAAGAACATAAAGATATTATTACTATATATCAAGGGTATGAAGCAGAATATTTTAGAAATTATTTGAGTTATTATCAAGAAATGTTAGACAGTAAAGAAGTAGAGTATTTAATATTAGGACACCATTTTGATAAATATTCAGTACATACTAAATACTATGGTAGAATTGGAATTACAAATGCGGAGATAGAGCAGTATAAGGATGATGTTGTAGAAGCATTTGATACAGGACTTTTTTCTTACTTAGCACATCCAGACTTATTTATGGTTGGAAAAGTACATTGGGATGAATTCTGTGATCGCATAACAAGAGAGATATGCCTTAAAGCAAAAGAAACAAACACACCATTAGAAATTAATGGTGGTGGAATGCGACGAGGATTGCGTCAGGTAGATGATGAAATGGTATACCCTTATCCTAATACCCATTTCTGGAAAATCGCCTCAGAGATTGGAAATGATGTGGTAATAGGGTTAGATGCACATTCTCCTGAAGATATAAATGATAACGTTTATGATAAACTATGGAAATTTGCGAATAGCCACAACTTACGTGTCATTGATACATTTCCATTTAAAAAAGGAAACAGAAGGTAGACTTCTGTTTTCTTTTTGTATTTTAGTTTTAAAAGTAGTGAATCTTTGGTAAAATAGGGGAGAGGTGATAATATGTCTAAAGAAAGTATAGTAGAATATTTAAAAGAACACGAGAGTAATTATATAGGTAAATATCGATGTCATAGTAATGTCTTAATTGGTAATCATGAACATAAGTTTAGATATTATATACGAGATGCGCAGTTTAGAGAAATTAGTGTATTTGTGACAATTCATCATGAACCTGTAATTAAGTATGAGTTCTCAGTAGATTTGCATGAACAAGAACAAGAGTATATTGTGAAGGATGCACTACAAACAATATTGTATTTTATGAAGTATAAAACGGTATTAGATATTCGCTTTTTTGAAGAGTATATTCAATCGAAAAAAGTAGATATTACTTTAGAACCTTTAGATTTTCGTAATCTATTAGATTATTTAGAATATCATCATGGGACAAACCAAGGAACCGTTGATACTTTCTACTCTTTCTTTATGCCATACATTGATCAATTATATAAACAAAATCAAGGGAAAAAGATAATTGATGCTTTTAATTTATTATTAGATAAAATTCTTTATGAATACGAATGGGATGGTGAAACATCTAAATATTTAGATACACAATATCAATTTCATTTATATTACTTTAGACAAGTAATAGTTAAACTTTATAAAAAGTTAGATCTTTTTTATAAAGAAAGTAAAAATGAAATATTAGAAGAAATACATCGACTATGTGAATTACCTAGATTTACTTTTGCGATTATCAGTGACTTTAGACCATTAATATTATCAACACCAAGAGCCTCTAAAGGAATATTAGAATATATTAGTGAAAAGACAAATGATAATTTAGTAGTTCAATATTTTGAAGCCATTTATCATAATGATAAACAGGCATATATAGAAGCTAATATGGATATTATAAGATTTGTGATGCAAGATATGTTGACATTCGCAAATCATGATTTACAATTAGCTATAGGGAATGCAATTGTCGCAAAAGAAGGATATGATTTATTAATTCAGTTATTCTCAAGAGACTACAATACATTTGTATTTGTATGTTTCCCAATTGATTCATTTCCCGAGAAATATCGAAAAATAATTAGAGCAGAATTAGAACAAGCGATTTTATTTTATGCAGCTAGAATGGAACATGATGAATATCGCCTAAGTTCTTTTGAACAAGTATCAAATATCAATCGTTTATTAATGGAAAACTATAAGGAGTATGGTCGAAATGGAAAATAAAGGAAAGAAAATAGTATCATCACTAGCTGTTCTTACAGCAGTTGCAGGTGGTGTCAGTGTGATTAATACTTTTGTCTCAAAAATGACAAAAACATTATTATATCGTTATCATAAAGATGAATATGAACCAGGAATTTTAGAAACCACATATAATGGTAAATCTGTGTATATTAAAAATGAACAAGGAATTAAATTAAGAGGTGTTTTAATTACAGAAGACAATGCAGATAAAACATTGGTTATTTTACATCCTTTTGGATTACAAGCAGAAGATATGAGTTTATTTGTACCATTTTTTAAAGAAAAAATGGACAATACAAATATTTTAGTACTTGATGCATGTGGACATGGACAGAGTGATGGTTATATTCGAGGTTTTGGTCTTAAAGATGTAGATGATATTACATCTTGGATAAAATATTTACAAGGTGAATATGGTAAGAATCATAGTATTATATTATATGGTAAAGAAGCGGGAGCTAATACGATTTTAAATGCTGCAGGAAAACAAAAAATAAAAGGTGTCAAAGCAATAATCAGTGATGGTGCTTTTACTAGTGTTTATGATATTTTAGGTGAACGTTTGGTTAAAGATTATAAGGTAGTTAAATTTCCAACACTTTCATTATTAAAGAGAAAAATATATCGAGAAGTAAAAATGAATATTAAAGAAAGTACTGTAGATAATGTAAAACATAACGATATTCCAACTCTTTATATTCATACAAAGAACGATGATTTTGTTCCCTTGCAACATGTCTATTCACTATATAATGCAAATCGTGGAAAGAAAGAGTTATTTGTACTAAAGGATGAAAGGTATCTTTATGAATTAAAGGAAACAGATGCTTTCAAGAAAACTTTTAGTCAATTTCTAACAAAATATGTAAAGTAAAAATATAAATAGAGGATAGGAAATATATTTCCTGTCCTCTATTTTACATATAAGGTTTTGATTGTGACAAATATTTGTTAATGATATACTAGATTTAAGAGATAGGAAGGAGTGACTATTATGGAACTTATAAAATTGAATCATGAGAATATCGAAACAGAACATATATGTTGTGCTATATCAAATAATACGGATGTTCAAGTTTCATCAAAAAAAGCATGGTTAAAAACACGATTTGATGAAGGACTTGTTTTCTTAAAATGTGATGTTCGTGGAAAGTGTTTTATTGAATATCTTCCAGCTGAATATGCTTGGGCGCCAGTTGAAGTAGTGGGATATATGTATATTAATTGTTTATGGATATCTGGAAAGTATAAAGGATTGGGATATTCTAATCTTTTATTAGAAGAATGTATTAGAGATAGTAAAGACAAAGGGAAGAAAGGTCTTGTTATTCTATCTTCAAAAAAGAAAATGGGCTTTATTTCTGATCCTAAGTATATGAAATATAAAGGATTTGAAACGATTGATAGTGTAGATCCATTTTTTGAACTATTATATCTACCATTCGATAAAGATGCAGATAAGCCACATTTTAAGGCTTATTTGAAAGAACCAAAGAGAGATATTATACAATCAGGATTCGTCTTATATTATACAAATCAATGTCCTTTTACTGCTAAGTATGTTCCTATCTTAGAGAAAGTAGCTAAGGAGAGAAATGTTGATTTTCAAGTCATCCATATGAATACAAGAGAACAAGCACAAAAGGCACCAATACCTTATACAACATTTTCATTATTCTATAATGGAGAATTAGTTACACATGAAGTATTATCTGAGAAGAAATTTCAAAAAATAATGGATGAAAAAGGATTATAATTCTATTTTCAAAAAGAGTTATTTATTGAATTTTTAATAAAAAGTACATATTTTTACTTTTTCTAAATGTTTTCTACGTCATAATCAGGTTGTCTACGCTGTACCTATTGAAATTTATTTTAGACTTAGATAAGATGAAATAGTCTTGGTAGAGTTCAACTCTATGAAGCAATAATGTAGATGGTTGTTGCCTTTCGGCTACAGATAAATGTTTTTTCTAAAACATTTCAATAGACCATACTTTCCTTCTGTAAAATCATCTACATATTATATACTTATTAAGTGGTGTTTCATAAAATGAAATACCGCTTTTTCTATTTATTATAGTAATTATAATATGATATACTTATATCGATATATAAGGAGGAAGATATATGTATTTTAAATCGAGTAATGGTTTTCCTGAAGGGTTTCTTTGGGGAAGTGCTTCAGCTGCTTATCAAGTAGAAGGTGGATGGGATGCTGATGGAAAAGGTATTAGTAATTGGGATAAATTTGTTCGTATTCCCGGTAAAACATTTAAAGAAACAACGGGTGATAAAGCAGTAGATCATTATCATCGCTATAAAGAAGATGTTGCATTAATGGCAGAGATGGGATTAAAAACATATCGTTTCTCAATTTCTTGGCCAAGAATCTTTCCTGATGGAAATGGTAAAGTAAATCAAGCTGGATTAGATTTCTATGATAACTTAATAAACGAATGTTTAAAATATGGTATTGAACCAATGGTAACAGTATATCATTGGGATATGCCACAAGCATTAGAAGAAAGCTATCATGGTTGGGAAAATAGAAAAATCGTTGATGATTATGTTAATTATGCGACTACATTGTTTAAACAATATGGAGATCGAGTAAAATATTGGATTACAATGAATGAACAAAATATATTTACTGGACATGGGTGGCTAGAAGGAATGCATCCTCCAGGAAAGGCAGATGATTTTAAAACTTTCTATCAAGTGAATCATCATGCAAATATGGCTCATGCAAAAAGTGTATTAGTATTAAAAGAATTATTTCCAGATGCAAAAGTAGGTGCTAGTTTCGCTTATGGTCCAGCATATGCAATTGATTCAAAACCAGAAAATGCAATGGCGAAAGCGGATTATGATGACTTACAAAATTATTATTGGATGGATGTATATGCTTATGGGCGTTATCCAAAAGCAGCGTTAGCGTATCTAAATTCCTTAGGGGTTGCTCCTATCTTTGAAGATGGAGATGCTAAAATCTTAAAAGAAGCAGCTAGTAAAATTGATTTCATGGGAGTTAACTACTATCAAACAGCTGCGATTGAATATAATCCAATTGATGGTGTAGGAACAACACATGAAATGAATAATACAGGTAAAAAGGGAACTGCTAAAGTACAAGGGGTTCCAGGGCTATATAAAAAACCACAGAATGAATTCCTACCAACAACAGATTGGGATTGGACAATTGACCCTATGGGACTACGTATGTGCTGTCGTGAGATAACAAGCAGATATGATTTACCAATTGTTATTTCAGAAAATGGATTAGGTGCATTTGATAAATTAGAAGCTGATGGTTCTATTCATGATGAATATCGTATTGCATATTTAAAAGCACATATAGAAGAGTTAAAGAAGGCTTGTGATGATGGATGTGAAGTTTGGTCATATTGTACTTGGTCATATACAGATTTACTTTCATGGTTGAATGGATATCAAAAACGTTATGGTTTCGTATATGTAGATCGAGAAGAAGATGAAAATAGTGGAACATTAAACCGTTATAAAAAAGATTCTTATTATTGGTACCAAAAAGTTATTTCAAGTAATGGAGAAGAATTATAATAAAACAGGTGAAATATCACCTGTTTTTCTGCTTTTATGGTACAATGTTTACCAAGGGAGGGATGCTAGATGAAGAAAGTAGAGTTATATGAAGAGGTAGATATTTTATATAATCTAGTGACCTATGTTAATGCAGCGTATACTCAAGACATGTATTATACAATTTGTTATAATATTCTAAAACATATAGAAGATATACCAGACATAAACATTAATGAATTAGCAGAGTTATGTTATACTTCACCTGCTACTATATCACGTTTTTGTAAGGCCTTAAAATGCGAAAATTTCGCTCAATTTAAGAAACAAGTACAAGTAGGACTAAAACTAGCTAGTCAAGAAATACGTTTGCCAGCAGAGGATTTAGTAGCCGTTCATCAAAATCCAAGTACTTGTATAGATATGGTTTATGATTTAGCCATCGATTCCTTACAAAAAAGTAAAGAAAGCATCAATATTCATGATATAAATCATCTATGTGATATTATTTATGATGCAGATAAACTTCATTTCTTTGGTTTTCAGTTTAATAAAATATTAGCCTCAGATATTCAGTTAAAACTATTAAAACTAGGTAAATTCTCATATGCCTTTGCGGATCGTGGGGATGATAGTCAACGCCTTGAATTACTAGATGATCATAGTGTAGCTATTGTAGTTAGTGTTAGAGCACGTGAAAATCCAATTGGCGTACTTATTAATGCAATTAAGGCCAGAGGAGCCAAAGTAGTATTAATAACAATGAATACAGAAAACATAGTTAGTGATGCATGTGATAAAGTATTTATAGTGGATGGAAATGAAAGTGATTTTACAGAATCTTCAACAGTTGGAACAACAACTTTAAAAACATATTTTGATTTACTGTATGTAAGGTATGGAATTTTATATCCAAGAAGATAGAAAGGGGAATATATGTATAGTTTTACAAATGATTATAGTGAAGGAGCACATCCTTTAATATTAGAAGCATTACAAAAAACAAATTTAGAACAAACTGATGGTTATGGATTAGATACATATAGCCAACAAGCTTCAACAAAGATAAAACAATTATTAGATAATGAAAATGTGGATATACATTATCTGGTTGGGGGTACACAAACAAATGCAACATTTATTGCTTCTGTTTTAAGACCACATGAGGCAGTGATTTCTGTAGATACAGGACATATTAATGTTCATGAAGCAGGTGCTGTAGAAGCAACAGGTCATAAGATTCTTACTTGTCCCCATGTTAATGGAAAATTGACAGTAGAAATGATTGAAGAATTTTTACGTATTCATACGGATGAACATATGGTAGTACCTAAAATGGTATACATATCACAAACTACAGAATTAGGTACAGCATATACAACAAAAGAGATTAAAGAATTATATACATATTGTCAACAACACCAATTATATTTCTTTATTGATGGTGCTAGATTAGGAAGTGCATTGGTAATTGATGAATGCCCATCATTAAAGGAAATAACAAAATATTCTGATGCTTTTTATATTGGCGGAACTAAAATGGGAGCATTACTAGGAGAATGCTTAGTGATTGTTAATGAAGATTTACAAGATGGATTTAGATATCATATGAAACAAAGAGGAGCAATGTTAGCTAAAGGACGTGTAATTGGAATTCAATTTCTAACTTTGTTTGAAAATGATTTATATTTAGAAATTGGAAATTATGAAAATGAAATGGCTGATTTGTTACGTAAAGAAATGAAACAATTAGGATATACATTCTATGTAGAAACAAATACTAACCAGATCTTTCCGATTGTTTCAAATAGAATAATTAAAGAATTACAAAAATCATTTAGTTTTATTGTGATGGATAAAATTGATGGTACACATAGTTATATTCGATTAGTTACCTCTTGGGCTACAAAAAAGAAACAAATTGAAGAATTTGTTTATATATTGAAAAAAAGTGGTAAAGATAGTAGTAGCTAATATATTTTGCTTGTATTTGCTAAATATTAGTAATATAATGATATTAGGAAAATTCCTATAATATTAATGAGAACGGAGAAAGAATTATGAATAAAACAGAATTAGTAGAAGCTATTGCTTCAAGTACTGGAATGACAAAAACTGACGTAGATAAAGTAGTAGCTTCATTTGTAGAAGAAGTTACAAACGCTTTAGTTAAAGGAGATAAAGTATCTTTAAAAGGTTTCGGTAACTTCGAAGTACGTACTCGTGGAGCTAGAACAGGAAGAAACCCAAGAACTGGAGAACCTATGCCAATCGCTGAAAGTAAAGCACCAGCATTCAAATCTAGTTCAGCATTAAAAAAAGCTGTAAACAAATAAGAAATACATACGTATAATAAAAGGACATAGTTAATGAACTATGTCTTTTTTCTAAATAAAAAACTGAGATAAAACTCAGTTTTTTTATTATACAATAATTGTTCCTTCTACAAGACCAGAGCATCCCGCTGCATTCGCCTCATCTGTATCAATATGCATAGCTGTAGCGAACGAGGCACGTACACGACATACAACATCTCCAAATGTTAATGAACGTCCATCAGTTTCTACTTTTACAGAAACAATTTGTCCATCTTCTACTCCAAAAGAAGTTGCATCTTCAGGTGTTAAATGAATATGTCTTTTAGCGATAATAACGCCTTCTGGAATTTCAAACTCACCAGCTGGACCAACTAATTTGCATCCTGGTGTTCCAGTAATTTCACCAGATTGACGTACAATTCCAGCAATACCAATGCTTCTAGCATCAGTAAATGATAGTTCTACTTGTGTATTAGGTCTTGTAGGACCTAATATAATAACATTCTTCATTTCTTTTTTTGGACCTACAATAGTAACTCTCTCTTCACATGCAAATTCTCCCGGCTGTGATAAGTCTTTTTTCTTTGTAAGTTGGTAACCTTCTCCAAATAAGGCAGTTACTGCTTCTTCACTTAAATGGATGTGACGAGCAGAAGTTTCAACAATAATCTTTTTACTCATATTTTAATTCTCCTTTATCCATATACAATCATACGCTTTTTAGAGGTATTTTCAAGAATAATAAAGAAATTTCTAAAAAAAATAATAAAAAATAAAGCTAAAAATTTATTAAAATAGTAAAAATATATTATCATTTATGATAAAACATAGTCAATACAACCATAAAACTAGTTTTTTTATCGTTATATTTAGAAAAAACACAAATATCGTCATGGTATTTACAATAAATACTAAATGTAGTATTATGGCAATACTATTATACTAAAGGGAGAAACGACTATGCAAAGAGAAGAAATAAAAAATAACAAGTATCCGCTATATCATTCATCTTTTGAACATGATAATTGTGGAATTGGGGCTGTTGTAAATGTATCTGGTAAAAAAACACATTATACTGTGGATCAAGCATTACAAATAGTAGAACGTTTAGAACATAGGGCTGGAAAAGATGCACGCAACGAAACTGGAGATGGAGTAGGAATACTAACTCAAATTCCTGATGCATATTTTCAAGAAGTAATATCTGATTTTGAATTACCAATTTTAGGGGAATATGGAGTTGGAATGTTCTTTTTGCCTAAACATGAAAAAGGACTAACCAAAGTTATGGATAGTATAGAAGATGTTTTAAAAAAGAATAAACTATCTTTATTAGGGTGGCGAAAAGTAATTACAACACCAACTATTTTAGGACAAAAAGCATTAGATGCAATGCCATCTATTTATCAATGTTTTATAAAAAAACCAAATACTGTTAATAGTGGATTGGATTTTGAAAGAATATTATATGTAGCTCGTAAAAAAGTAGAAGCATTAAAAATACAAGATACTTATATTTGTTCTCTTTCTTCAAAAACAATAGTTTATAAAGGGATGTTTTTAGTTAATCAATTACGTCTATTTTTCAATGACTTACAAAATCCTCAATATAAAAGTGCCATTGCATTGGTACATTCTCGTTTTAGTACAAATACTATGCCTTCTTGGCAAAGAGCACACCCGAATCGTTTCATTGTTCATAATGGAGAAATTAATACTATTAAAGGAAACAGTAGTAATATGTTATGCCGTGAAGAAACCATGGAATGTGAAAATATCCCATTAGAAGAAGTATACCCAGTAGTTAATACAGAAGGTTCAGATTCAGCCAGATTGGATAATACATTAGAATTTCTAGTTATGTCAGGAATAGAGTTACCACGTGCAGTAATGATGTGTATTCCAGAACCGTATGAAAATAACAAAGAAATGTCACAATCAAAAAAAGATTTTTATGAGTATAATGCTACACTGATGGAACCATGGGATGGACCAGCTTCCATTCTATTTAGTGATGGTGATTGCATGGGAGCGATGTTAGACCGAAATGGACTACGCCCATCACGATATTATATAACAAAAGATGGATATTTGATCTTATCCTCAGAAGTTGGGGTCGTTGATATACCAGCAGAAGAGATCGTATTAAAGGAAAGATTACATCCAGGAAAGATGTTATTAATAGATACTAAAGCAGGTAGAATCATTGAAGATGATGAATTAAAAGAGATGTATGCAAAGAAACAACCATATGGTCAATGGTTAGAAAAAAATTTAACTTCACTAAAAGATATGCGTATACCAAACAGGGCGATTGAAAGAGTAAAAGGGGAAGAATTAATACTTCTTCAAAAAGCTCATGGATATAGTTATGAAGATGTATATACGTATATTAAAACATTAGCTATGAATGCTAGTGAAGAAGTAGTCGCTATGGGAACAGATTCCCCATTAGCAGTTCTGTCTAAACAAAAACAACCACTTTTTAATTATTTTAAACAATTATTTGCCCAAGTAACAAACCCACCTATTGATGCCATTAGAGAAGAAATAATTACTTCTACTAGTTTATATATTGGAATGGATGGAAACATCTTAAAAGATGTAGAAACAAATTGTAGATTATTAAAGGTAGAGAACCCAATTATTAGTAATACAGATCTCTTAAAAATAAAACATATTCAAAAGGATGGTTTTAAAGTTGCAGTATTACCAATGATCTATTCTATGGATATATCATTAGAAAAAGCTATGGAATCATTATATCAACTAGCAGATAAAAAATACCAAGAAGGAAATACTATATTTATATTATCTGATCGTGGTGTTAATGAAGAGAATATGGCAATCCCATCATTATTAGCTACAGCAGCAATGAATCAATACCTAGTTAAAACAAAGAAACGTAGTAAAATAGCGCTGATTATAGAAAGCGCAGAACCTAGAGAAGTACATCATTATGCAACATTACTTGGCTATGGAGCGAGTGCAGTTAATGGTTATCTTGCCCAAGATACAATTCTCTCTTTAGTAGAACAAGGAATAATTGAAAAGGATCCCTATGCAGCTATTGATGATTACCAACATGGAATTCTTCATGGAATCATTAAAATCGCATCAAAGATGGGAATATCCACATTACAATCCTATCGTGGCTCTCAAAACTTTGAAGCAATTGGTATCTCTAGTGACATGATTGATAAATATTTTCCAAATACAATTAGTCGTATTGAAGGAAAGAATATATTAGATATTGAAGAAGAATATCGTTATCACCATCAATTAGCCTTTGATGTAA
This sequence comes from Coprobacillaceae bacterium, assembly GCA_047973105.1. Taxonomy (GTDB): domain Bacteria; phylum Bacillota_I; class Bacilli_A; order Erysipelotrichales; family Coprobacillaceae; genus CAKVJS01. Next base: position 14,055 of record JBKEBJ010000372.1, read on the forward strand.
ATAAAAAAGATTTAGATATTTCTTTAAATAGCTATGGGCTTCATAAAGAGCGAAGTGGAATGGAAGAACACTTATATAATCCAAAAACAATTCATATGTTACAAAAAGCAACGCGTGAGGGAGACTATAATGTATTTAAAGAATATTCAAAATTAATTGAGGAAGAATCAAACGGGAATATTCGTAGTCTATTAACATTTAACAAAAAGCGTCCATCTATTTCTATTGAAGAAGTAGAGAGTGTAGAAAGTATTGTTAAACGTTTTAAAACAGGAGCGATGTCATATGGGTCTATTTCTAAAGAAGCGCATGAGACAATGGCAATCGCAATGAATCGTTTACATGCAAAATCAAATAGTGGGGAAGGTGGCGAAGATCCAAGTCGTTTTGTTAAAGATGACAATGGTGATAACCGTTGTTCAGCTATTAAACAAATTGCCTCAGGACGTTTTGGTGTTACTTCAGAATATTTGTGTAGTGCTAGAGAAATTCAAATTAAGATGGCACAAGGAGCGAAACCAGGAGAAGGTGGACAATTACCTGCCGCAAAAGTATATCCATGGGTGGCGAAAACTCGTCATTCGACAACTGGTGTGGGATTAATCTCACCACCACCACATCATGATATTTATTCCATAGAAGACTTAGCACAGTTAATTTACGATGCTAAAAATGCTAATCAAAAGGCCCGTATTTCAGTTAAATTGGTATCTGAGGCAGGAGTGGGGACGATTGCAGCAGGTGTAGCTAAAGCTGGTGCAGAAGTAATTTTAATATCTGGTTATGACGGAGGAACTGGCGCAGCACCAAGAAATTCAGTATATAATGCTGGATTGCCATGGGAATTAGGATTGGCAGAAGCCCATCAAACATTAGTTATGAATGAGTTAAGAAGACGTGTTGTTTTAGAGGTAGATGGTAAATTAATGACAGGACGTGATTTAGCGATAGCGACATTATTAGGAGCAGAAGAATATGGATTCGCAACAACTCCGCTAGTGACTATGGGATGCGTTATGATGCGTGTATGTAATTTAGATACTTGCCCAGTTGGAATTGCAACCCAAAATCCAATTCTTCGTAAACGTTTTAATGGAAAACCAGAATATGTGGTTAACTTTATGAGATTTATAGCACAAGAGTTACGTGAATATATGGCAGAATTAGGTTTTAAGACAATAGAGGAGATGGTTGGGCACACAGAATTATTAAGTGCGAAAGAGAATATACCAATTGATGTTTCTAAAATAGTAACAGACATAAGCTTACCAATTCATCATCATAAAAAAGATATTTATGATTTTGAATTAGATACTGTTAAGGATACAACCATATTAATAGAAAAATGTAAAGGACATGAAAAACAACCAATACAAGTAGATGTAACGAATTTAGATCGTTCATTTGGAACTCTTTTTGGTTCTACATTAACAAATAAGTATGGAACATCAATGCATGATGATCAATTTCAAATACATTGTAAAGGAGCAGGTGGTCAAAGTTTTGGAGCGTTTATCCCTAAAGGGATGACAATCCATTTAGAAGGTGATAGTAATGATTATCTAGGAAAAGGACTATCAGGTGGAAAAATCATTGTTACCCCACCAAAAGGTGCTAAATATCAGCCAGAGAAGAATATTATTATTGGTAATGTTGCATTATATGGAGCTACTTCTGGAGAAGCGTATATTTATGGGATTGCTGGAGAACGTTTTGGAGTTCGTAATTCAGGTGTTACTGCAGTTGTTGAGGGTGTAGGAGATCATGGATTAGAATATATGACAGGGGGTATTGTAGCTGTATTAGGAAGTGTTGGAAAAAACTTTGCGGCAGGAATGTCTGGTGGAATTGCATACGTGTATGATCCTAATAATAGTTTATATAACAAAATTAATAAGGAAATGGTGACGTACAACAATATCACAATGCAAAGTGATGAAGAACAGTTGAAGACATTATTAAATACTTATTATCAACATACGAAATCCAAAACTGCTAAATATATACTAGATAATTATGGTCAAGAAGTACAAAAATTCAAAAAAATAATACCTTATGACTATCAAAAAATGATAACTATGATTGAAACATATAAGAAACAAGGCTTGTCTTCAGAAGAAGCAGAATTACAAGCATTTGAAATAATAAAGGAGGGAGTTTAATATGGGCAAAAAGACAGGATTTTTAGACTATCAAAG
>JBKEBJ010000425.1:0-5080 GCA_047973105.1 Coprobacillaceae bacterium
TAATGATGTATCATCACCAGATTTTACTTGGTTTTGATTTGATTGGGCATTTTCTTTTGGTGTGATTGTTGATTTTAATTGTAATTGTTGATGTAACGTTTTTAATTCTGATAATGCTTTATCTACATCACTTTGAGAAACATTTGGATTATCTAAAATTAATTTTATTTCTTCTAATTTAGTAGTTAATGCATCTACACTTTCCTTAGTATAAACCGTCAAATCCATGTTTTTAATTTTTGTATATAACTCTTCTAATTCGGATATATCTGCTTTTTCTAATAAATTTTCTACACCCCTAGTTAATTCTAAGACAATATCATCTACTGTTTGTTGTGAACATTCTTCATCATTTATTATATTTGTTGCTTGTTCAATAATGATATTTAAAGCAGCAATTGTAGCTGGTGTATAAGTAGACATATCCATGTCTTGTATTTCACCCAATATTTTTTCAAGTTCATCTTTATTAGCTTTTGTAGCTAATTGATTTATAGCTGCATCTAATTTTTGAACTATATCATCTACTTCTCTTTGGCGCAATGCTAGATTATTAACTGCGTCATTAGCGTTGTCTAAAGCAGTATTAAATATTTCTACAGTAGATGGTTTATATAAAGATAAATCTTGTTGATTCGCTTTAGATATTGTATTTGTCAATTCTGCTTTATCTGCAGGCAAGCCAGTTATTGTTACTGCCAATTTCTTTGTATAAGCTTCTTCGGCAGCAAATGTTTCATTCATTGGAGTGACTTTTAGAACCAATGACACTTCTTGCTCAATTCCTAATGGATCTAAAGTTCCATCTATAGCGATTACATCAGGATGACTAGATTCACTAATACTAATGTTATATCCCTCCACAACAGGTAATTCTATAGTACTTTGACCATTTTTAGGATTTCTTAAAGAAGTGATTCCATTTGCAATATCTTCACATGTAAACCCTGTTTCTAATGTATCAGTATAGACTATTTCACCTACTAATACTTGATAGTATGTTTCGATTGCATACCCTGTAGCTTGTCCAGTATAACCCGTATAAATTGTGCGAGTTTCACCAGGAGAAAGCATATGTTCCACTTTTTCTAAAGAATTATCCAATGTTTTTATTACTACTTTTCTTTCTGCATTTGTTGGATTATGTACTTTAAAGCTTTTTATCGTTGATGCTGGGTTAAAGTAGAATGCTTTTTCTCCAGTATTTTCATCTTTTAAATGAATAGCATTACCCTGTATCCCTGGAACATTTGATTTCACTTGCCAGAACCCTTCTTCAAAAGTAACTCTATCATCTACAATACTTGCATAATCCCCATCGCTAAATTCTGTAAAGTCAATAATTTGATCTGATGCTGAATGTTCTTTGACATAGACCAGAATAGAAGTTTCTATGCCTGAAACATTTACAGTAACTTGCGTCGTACCTGTTCCAACTGCCTTAACGTAATTGTTAGATTCAATACTTACTACATCCTCGTCTCCGCTAGTGAAAATCGTTGGATAATGTAATTCTTGATTGTCTTTATCATAAGCTGTAGCTTGTAATGGAATACTATCTCCAACATAATAAACTAATGACTTTGGTGATACCTCAATACGATCTACTTCACTATCTGTGACGTATACCAATATCGAAGCAACTAATCCATGTGATTTTGCATAGATAAAAGTTGATCCAACAGCGACTCCTGTGATTCGACCATTTTCATCTACCTTTACAATATCATCTCTATCTGTTGACCATTCAATATAATCAGGTATCATCTCTTTATTGTTTTGATCATATAAAGTAGCACTTAATGCAAGTGTTCCATTTGTCGCTATACTGATTTGATCATCTCCTTGGTCAATATCTAATGTTGTAGGAATAGAATCTGCTTCTCCATATACAAACTCTCCAAAAGCAATAGCTGTATTAGTTGTCTTTATTACATGATTTGTATTTTCTGTTTGCCAGTTTGTTTTTAGAGTTAAAGTTTTACCTGGATCTATTCTATAACTTGTCGCTCCTTCACCGACTAAAGTTAAAGTTATTGTTTCATTAGTAGGGTTATGTGCCTTTACACTTTTCAATATTGTTTTATCTTTAAAATGAAAAGCCTTTTCATAATTCCCACCAGCTAATTTAATCGCATTCCCTTGAATTTCACCTTGTTTACCATATCCTTGAAATGCATTATTTTCAAATGTGATGATATCATCAACGGTTCCAAGGAAATCACCATTCCCTATGTTTTCAAATAATAATTTATTACGATTGTCTTCTTTAATAAGTAAATCAATACTTTGATTTGCCTGTTCTCCAAAAGATGCAGTGATTTTTGTTTGACCAGGTGTTAAACCTGTTACATATCCATCACTATCAATAGAAGCAATACCTTGATCAGAAATACTCCATGTTGGTGTAAAACCAAAAACTTCATGATTATTTTCATCATAAGCATTTACTTTTACATTATAAATGTCACTTTCAAACATTTCTAAATAGGATGGATCTATTACTATTTTAGATATAGATGCCGTCGATTCTAATACACTAACCGTGATTGTTGTCTTTAATGACTCATAAGAAACTGTAACTTCTGCATCCCCTTTACCTACGCCAGTAATAACTCCGCCTTTTACTGTTACTATATCTTCGTTACTACTTTCCCATGTAAAGGTTGGTGTTGGAAGTAATTGTCCATATTGATTATATAAATTTGGATTTACTGTAGTTTGGCCTCCAATAGCTGTTGAGAATATACTTTTATCAACAGCTATTGAAGTTGCCTTTCTACCGATAACGCTAACTTCTACAAACGCTGATTTATTATCAATACTTATTTTAATATTTGTTTTTCCTTCTTTAATTCCTTTAATATTCCCTAAAGTATCAACTGTCGCAATACTTTCATCTTCACTTTCATAAGTCATTATCTTATTCGATATGTATTGACCTTCGCTGTCCATAGCGAAACCTTTAATCGATGTTTCATTACCTTCAATGATTTCAACAGCTTCTTTATCAACAACAACTTTATCCACTGTGTTTGTATTTTCTAAAGTTACTTTCTTTGGATCTCCAATAGTAACTGATTCATCTCCATTATAGGCTTTATAAGTTGCAGCTAAATCTGTTGGTCTTAAGAACGTAAAATCTTGATTTGGATTATCTGCTTTTAGTTTTTCAATTGCTTCACTAACATGTAAAGTTGGATCTTCTGACCAACGACCATCACCAACACAAATAATTGTAAAAGTTGGTTTATTATCAGGTTTGGTTGTTGTAATTCTATTTAATGCTTGATAAATATGTTCTGTTTTAGCGTTTCCTTGCGTTGCCCCAGACATATTTGTATAAGTAATATCTGTTCCATCTACGCTCCCCCATTCAACATCATTACCATTTGTTTGTCCTTGATACCCATTTATTAATAGATACGGTTTAATAGCAGCTGTTAAATCATTAACATAAGCATCTTCATTAAAGTAATTGATAGTACGGAACATTTCATTAGATTTTCCCATGTAATCCACATAACGTTCTCTAAATGTTTTAGATGCTTCTTCTCCTTTAGGACTTCCTCCATTATTCATACTACTTACTAACTCATAGAAAGAGTTATAATCATTATTTGAATAATAACTTACTAGTGTTGGAAATAAATCAATTAGATGAGGGTTAAATGACCAACCAATAGGAACTTCTCCTCTAGTATTTGATGTTGTCATATGGTCGTACATAAAGTTTGTTGGAAAGCCCATAGAATCACCATCAGTTGCAAAGAAAGCAACATAGTTTGTATTGTTATCTGCTTGCAGTGCAGTTGGTTCTACTGGTTCACTAACACTCTTTGAATCATATGGAAATGAGCTTGTAACAGTTAGATTAGGAACATACATAATCGCAAAATAATACCCCTCATCCTGCATACAGGAAATCCCTTTTCCTTCATCTACAGGTAAGCCTAGTATCGCTGTTCCAGGCGCATAATTTTCTGGTACTAAGAAGCTTTGTAATTTTAATAATTCTTCTGGTTTATTTCCATCCAAACAAAATACAAAGGCTTTAGTGGCGATATAATAATCATACATAATTGGAAATTGATCATCCATTCCTCCACCAAAAGCAGTAAAGGTATGTTGAGCAGCATATGTTTTGGTACATTTATCAAAATAATTATTATATGCCCAATCAAATGCTTCAATATTACTCTTTAGATTTCTGGTATTTCCCTTAACCTCAAAGGTATATCCTTCTTGTTCAATATACTTTTCAATACCTTCAGACACTAATATAGCATCCTCTACCCCAGCGGCTGTTACGCCAGCCATAATAGCCCCATCTATAATACTCCCTGATAATTGCGGTACTTGCATTATCCCCGATACTTCTTTATGATACTTTTCTAACAAGTAACTAAGCACTGGATATTTTTTTCCATAGTCCAAAATTGGATATTTTTTTTCTACAGGGATCAAACCATTTTCTAGATATGATTCATCTGCTGCAAAGGGAGTCCAATCATGTTCTTGTGGTGTATGCGTTAAATAAATTTTAGATGTACTTTCTCGATTAATTATTCCTTGAATAGATGTAATTGCCATATACGCCTCTTTTGCCTCACCATCTTTATTCTTTAAATCATGAGATAAATCAAGAACAATTACTTCCTCAGCCTCTTTTGTTTTAGGTAAATACGAATCTGAAGTTGAAGTTTCTATTTCTTGTTTTGTATTCGCATCTACATTTTGTACTGGTGTTATTACAACCATTAATGTGATAGAAAATAGAATACATACAATCTTACTACCTTTTTGTAGTTGGAGTCTTTGTCTCTCCATCATTTTCTTTCCTCCTTATATTATATTTCCATTTTCATTTTCCACCTTTATTATCCTATTTATAGGATTCACCAACAATACCCATTTACTTGAAAAGAGGATGTATTTACTTGAAATCTAAATTATTGAACAAAAAGAAAACAAGAAGAATTAATCCTCTTCTTGTTTTTTAACTTCTTCACCAACAGTCAATAAGCACTGTTCAATACGATGATGTACCACTTTTTCTATAACAAATGTTAAATGTTTT
>JBKEBJ010000428.1:0-4377 GCA_047973105.1 Coprobacillaceae bacterium
TAGTCCAATTTGAGAAAGTCCATATTTAGTATAGATTTAAACCGCTGTGTGCTGAACGGCTTGCCCGGTGGTGTGAGAGGTCGGAGATAACTAAGCTAGTTATTTCCTCCTACTCGATTATCCTTCAAATGTTAATGCAACTTCTTTTAACCATTTTACTATTTCAATATGTTGCGGACAAGCTTTTTCACATTGTGTACAATCAATACATTCGGATGCTTTTCCATACACTTCAGTAGCGTTATTATATACTACTTGTTGTGGTGAGAAATAGTTCTTTTGGTATTGTTGTTCAGTATTATATAAGGCAAAATATCTTGGAATCATAATATTCTTTGGACATCCTTTAACACAATATTCACAGTTGGTACATGGAATAGCGATCGACTCATTAATAATATCAACTACTTCATCAATAATTTTATTTTCTTGTGATGATAATGGTTGAAAATCTTCCATGTATGAAGTGTTATCTTCTACTTGTTCTTGAGTACTCATACCACTTAATACATTATAAACATCTTCTTGAGAGGCACAAAAACGAATTGCCCATGAAGCAACTGATAATTTTTCATGATAATCTTTAAATACTTTTTCTGCTTTACTTGGAACATTGGCTAATGTTCCACCTTTAATTGGTTCCATCACTAAGATTTGTTTCCCATGTTTTCTTGCAATATCATAGCACTTCTTAGATTGAATACTTTGTGAATCCCAATCAATATAATTGATTTGAAGTTGAACAAAATCGATATATGGATGCTCGTTTAATATTTGTTCTAATAATTCAGGAGCATCATGGAAAGAAAAACCAATGTTTTTTACTAACCCTTTTTCTTTTAAAGATTTTACCCATGCAAAAGTATCTAATTTAGTTGCTTGTTTATAACTACTAATTCCCATATTATGAACTAAATAATTATCAAAGTATTCAACTTGACATTTCTTTAATTGATCTTGAAATACTTGTTCTTGTTCTTCTTTAGTTTTTATTAAGCGAACTGTAATTTTATCTGTTAAGAAAAAGGATTCTCTTGGATAACGGGCAGATACACACTTTCCAATCACAACTTCACTATATCCATTATGATATGGATACGCTGTATCGAAATAAGAAAAACCTCTTTCCATAAAAGTATCCACCATCTTATTCACTGCTTCGTAGTCAATACTTGTAGTATCATTCTCATCTAATAGTGGTAACCGCATAAAACCAAAACCTAATTTCTTCATCATTTTTCCTCCTTGATACTATAATACTACTTTGAGTAGACTCCAAGTCAAGAGAATGTTTTTAAAATTTATACTTGACTTGGAGTTCACTCCATACAGTATCCTATAAATGTAATTGTCAAAGGAGAGCGAGAATGAATAATAAAAATATGAAATTAAAAGCAGCACTATTGTCTTGTTGCTTTGTTACAGCATCAATGAACGCTATTAGTGGGAATATTCCAGAAATGGCTAAAACCTTTAGTATGGTGCCATTATATATTGTGGAATTAATAGCTACGATACCATCATTATTTCAAATGATTGCTATTTTAATAGGACGTTTTATTAGTCGTAAGATAGGATATAAAAGTACTGTTTTACTAGGAATAGTATTATGTGGAATAGGAGGAGTTATTCCAATTTTTATTGAAAATATTTATATCATATTATTTTCAAGAAGTATTTTTGGTTTTGGTGCAGGATTGATTTCTTCAACATTACTTAACTTGATTATCTATTTCTTTGAAGGGGAAACAAGAAGTACAATGATTGGGATGCAAGGAAGTATTGGTGGTTTAGGAAGTTTTGTAACAACTTTTATTGCTGGAAGATTATTAACATATGGTTGGAATGTATCGTTCTATACGTATTTTATTGCTTTTATAATTCTAGGCATCTTTGCGTTTTTTGTACCAACAGTGGATAAAGATGCAGGAGTAAAAAGTGATGTGGATATTGAACAAACAAATAAAATAGAAACAAAGGCAATAATGAAAATGATTTCTTATGCTGGATTAATGTTTGTTTCAGTTGCTTTAGCTACACTTTATATTATTAAGTGTTCAACATTAATTACGACATTAGGATATGGTACTGCTCAAGACGGAAGTACTATAATTATGTGTATTTCTTTTGGTTCATTATGTAGTGGAGCATTATATGGGAAGATGGTTTCTAAAATGAGAAAACTATCTTTACCAATGTTCTATGTATCTTTAGTATTAGCGTATGTTATTGCGGGAGTCTCAAATAATCTCATTTTAATACTAGTAAGTGGGTTTATATTAGGGTTTGGTTATATGGCATTTGTTCCCTATTTACAAGAAACAATGCATAGAGAATTCTCAGCCTATGGAGAACTAGCAACAAGTATTATCTTAGTTGCACAAAGTTCAGGTGCATTTTTAGCACCATATCTAGGAAATATTCTTACAACAGTAGCCTCTAATATAACAGAGTTATTCTTCGTAGCAGCAATATTTTATGGCATATTAGTGCTAATTTCTTTACTGATTTCAAAAAGAGAACAAATTTAAATGTATAAACTAAAAAAGAAAGGAAATATTTTAGTATGAAAATTGCAGAAGTAGCTAAACAATTCAATGTAACAACAGATACATTACGTTATTATGAGAAAATAGGAATTCTTGGTCCAGTACCAAAGAATAGTAGTGGTATACGAGTATATACAGAACATGATGTAAAGCGGGTTAACTTTATTAAGTGTATGCGAGCAGCAGGTTTAAGTATTGAGGCAATAAAACAGTATATTGCTTTATATGCAGGAGGAAATGAAACAATTCCTGAAAGAAAACAAGTATTGTTAAATCAAAGAAGTATCTTAGAAGAAAAGATAAATGATTTACAATCAACATTATCATATTTAAATAAAAAGATTAATAATTATGATACAACATTAGGAAATAAGGATACTAAAATTTCTTAATTGTAATATAGATATGTATTTTAAAAGGAAGGAAAGCAGTATTTGGTTATCGGATGATGGATGAGTTAGAAGATAATATAGAATATGTATGGAATGCCCAAATTCCACAAAAACTATACCAAAAATTATCAATGATGAATGATACAATAGTAGTACTCTATAATGAAGAAGAACTTTCAGAAAATAGATATTTATATGAATTCTTAAGACTTGTGAAACAAAAATTATCACATATAAAAAGAATAACTATATCCTTATATGCGACATGTAAAGATATAGATGACATTATTGAATTATGTAAACAATATAATATAACCTATATATGTGCTATTGGTAGCATAGAAATATTAGAAAATGCAAGGTATATTGGTTTGATGACATATTATCCTAATGAAATATATGAAAGGATATTTGATAAAGATATCCCGATTAGCCTATTTAGAATAGAAGAAAACAAAAAACATAGTAAATTATCTTAATACTATTTGAATCACTAAATAAAAGTGATTCTTTTTTCTTAGGTTTACTTATTTTATGTAATGTATATAATAATGATAGTAAGATTATAAATAATGGAGATGATGATAATGGGTAATATAGAAATATTTGATCAAATCGCAAAGACATATAATACACCAGATAGAATAAAAATTTCTATAGCTTGTGCAAATGAAATACGAAAATATCTTGTAGATGGAAATAATAAAAGTGCTATTGATTTTGGTTGTGGTACAGGATTAGTTGGACTTCCTCTAGCTAATGAATTTCAATCTATTTTATTCGTGGATGCTTCAAAGAATATGATTCAATATGTAAAAGAGAAGATAAAGGAGAATAATATAAATAATGCTGAAGGTATAGCTTTTGATTTGGAAGAAAATCAAAAAGAAATTGAGCCAGTTGATTATATTATCGTAGTACAAGTGTTATTACATATTCAGGATACAGATGCGATATTGTCTAAGTTACATTCTTTATTAAAGAAAGATGGACATTTAATTATTATTGATTTTAATAAGAATGATTTAGTGAATTCTGAAATGGTTCATAATGGGTTTGAACAAAAAGAATTGAAATCTATATTAAAAAAGATAGGTTACCAAGATATTAGTAGTGATACTTTCTATCAAGGAAAAGAAATATTTATGAAGCAAGATGCCTCCTTATTTATAATGGATGCCAGAAAATAATATGGAAAGGACATACTATGGAACAATATGATGTAATAATAATTGGTGGTGGAACATCAGGAATGATGTCTGCTATTAGCGCTGCTTCAATGGGGGTAAAAACACTACTTATTGAAAAAAATGAAAGACTAGGAAAGAAGTTATTAGCGACTGGTGGTGGTCGTTGTAATGTGACAAATAAAAGAGATGTTAAAGATGTAATAGCACATATACCAGGAAATGGTAAATTCTTATACAGTGCCTTTA
>JBKEBJ010000435.1:0-26075 GCA_047973105.1 Coprobacillaceae bacterium
ATTCACATTCTTTAATTTTATAGATTAACTCAACCATAATCAACCATGGTTATAGAAGGTTGATAGAAAGGAGACGTATATTGTAGATGACTGTTAAATGAGTCATTTATAATATACCAGGATAAATAATAAAAAAAGAATATACGTTATTAAAGACATATAGTTGGTGGGAGTACAAATTCTATATTTGTATATGAAAACTAAGTCCAAGGAATACGGTATGAAAAAACATAATAAAAGCAATATGTCTTTATTATGTTTTTAACATTATAAATTTCATGAGTATTCAGGCACAGCATCAACTATACGAATAAAAAATAATTTCAAATTATCTCAATAAGTAATAATCCAGTTTTATCTTAATAATTTGTATAGCTGATGCTGAACAATAAGGAAAAATGAAGTAATTAATTGGAGCATTGAATTACAAAAATATTGGGAGGTAAAGTACTATGAGAAATTTGAAAATGCAAAGATATAATAGAAAAGTAATTAAAGTATTAATGGTTTTATCATTATTGGTTTCGATGTTTATTATTGAGGGAAAGGATATATCGGTTTCTGCTGGAGATACTAATTTTAATCCAGTTACTATTAGTAACGGTGCAAAAATATATTTTGGTGGAAAATCTACGACATATGTTGATACTAATAAAGTTATGGCTAATACAACTAGTGCTAATGTTAATAATGCAAATATTAATACAACATTAAATAGCTTTATTAATACTTACTACAGTAGTGATGTAACAGCATTGTCTAATGCCCAATTACCATCTATGGCTAATATAACAAGTTGGAGTGGTTTGGAAACAGTAGCTGGAAAGTATTGGTTGTCTAATACAGGAACAACTACTAAAGAAAGTATCCCATATAGAGCTTATGCAAAAGCCAATAATACCTTTGATTCATCATTAGGGCATTACATTAGTGGACAGAGTGGAAATGTAAAGTATGATAATGAAAATATATTAACAGGTTCTTATGATTATACAACTAATAAAACTTTTAGTAATTATACAATTCCCTCTAGCTTTGAGCTAACCAATAATTCTAGTGACACAGCTCGTATTACAATAAGTAATGATAATGATCATGGGCAACCTATAGGGCACGGAGTACAATGGGAGGGAAATCCAAACTTTAAAGATATACCTGGAATAGCTGGCTATAGCCAACCAAATTTAACGGGAGCGAGCACATCTTGGAATTATAGTAGCTCTGTAGTGGCAGAAACACGTATAAAATTTCGTGTTTTAGATGGAAGATACTTAGTACCATTAACAATTGGGGAAACAATAGCCAAAGGGGAAACCGTCGCAAGTTTTAGCCAAAATACAGGGAACATGTGGACTAATCCATCAGTTCTTTATTATCAAACAAATTCTGAATATCATGGAGGAAAGTATTTTTATCTTGTATTCTTTAAAGCGCCAGTTAAGGCTACCGTTGTAGGCAAGGACAGTGCATATGATGTAAGCTATAATGGTAATGCCAAAGGAATCAAATATAATCCAGGAAAAACGGTGAATGGAACTAGTATTGTTGCTGCAAGCAATAGCGTACGACCAGTAATGAATTTAGACACTAATCAAATTGCTTTTGCAAGGGATAGAAATGATACTAGTCGTACAATTTCACCAATCTTAGGAAGTTTACCAATAAGTTCATTAGTAAATAACGGGAACTACAAACTAGTACTTAAAAATAATACTATAAATATCAATGATTTAGATAAGACAAAAAAAGCTACTACTACATCTAAAACGGGTGATATAAAAGATGCTAATATTAAAGATGGCAATATTATAGAAGTACTTCCAGGAACAGATAGTATTACTATACCTGTTAGTACTATTGGGAATCCCAATATCATTAGTACCCTAACAACGAATCTAGCGGGCACTGCTAGATATGGAAAAATTGGTACGGTATCTAGTAATAGTTCTAATATAACAATTAAATTATCAGATCTAATAGATACAGATGTTGTCGGTGAAAAAACGATTTCATTATATGCAGAGACAATCAATGGAGTAAATACTAGTGATTATATTAGTACAAATGGAAAAGACATTACTATTAAAGTAATCAATGAACAAAAAATAGATTTCACTACTTCAAGTAAGGAACAACTAAATGATACAGAATACATATATGGAGATGAGTTTGAATTAACTGCAGAAGTTACAGAACCTGGATTAAATGGACCAGAAATGACAATGCCTATTACATTTACTACTAATACTGATTATATTAAACAAGTAGGTACAACAAACTGGAGAGAAGATGGTGATAGCGTAGCAAGAGCGACGGCTAAATTTAAAGTTGTTAGACCAGGAACCAATGAAGAAGTAGTTGTTAAGATAAATAAGGAAGCTAAAGAAGATGACGATGGAAATACAATTTTTAGTAAAGCAACAGAAGTATCTTCAACATCTGTAATAACAAGAAAAAGAAAAATATCTCTTAAACCGGATGCTAAATCCGCTAGAGAGACAGAGGTGATGCCAGAATTAACACTAAGTTCTTTTTCAAAAGAAGAAATCAAAAAGAAAGTTCTACAAGGTGTACTAGATGAGGATAAAGATACTATTCCATATAAAGTTATAACTAAGTATCTAACTGGAAATATGGATCCATTACAAGATGATATACCATTAGTAGATGGTAAAATATCACCAATGGCATCTGGAAATATATGGAAACTTGTATTAGCCGAAGATACAGATACATACACACAAGATCAAATTGATCTATTTAAAGCAAAATATGATATTCAGTTTGAAGAGAATATTATAGATGTCTATGATAAAAAGGGAAACTTTGAAGATATCTATCAAGAAAGAATATACGCTAATAATTTTATGATGAGTACAGAAGAATATATGGAATTAGCAGAAAAAGGACAGAGTGAAATAGATAAAGCATTAATAAAACGTTCTGGTGCTAAGGCGATTAGTACAATTGATAACGCAGATGTTGATATAGTACTAGTAGAGAATCATATAGAAGAACATGCAGAATATGAGGTAGTATTTAAAACTGCAAAAGGATCTCAGATTATTGTCATAGGAACAATTAAAGATAACATAATAAATAATATTTTAAACAGAGAAAGAATTTCTGCAAATAATAGTATTATCTCAATAGAAGAAGCAAAGATTATTACTAATTCTAAAAATAATAGTGAGTTAATTAAGTTAGCTAATGTAGAAGCAACTAATACAAAAACAGGGGCGATAGTAGATATAACAGAAGTAGAACATAATATAGAAGCTAAAAAGGGAATATATAACGTAACTTTTAAAACAGAAAAAGGAACAAAGTTAACAGTAGAGGCAAAAGTAACAGATACATCATATGAAGATAATGATGAAAGAATAACAGCAAATAATATTCATTTATCCAAAGAGGAAGCACAGAATATTCTTGACACTGACAGTAAACATTTAATAGAATTAGCGGGCGTTGAAGCTATAAATATAAAAACCGGAGCAGCAGTAGAGATAACAGAGATTAATCACAATTTAGAGGCAAAAAAAGGAGAAAATGATGTAATCTTTAAAACAGAGAAAGGAACAACGTTAACAATAGAGGCGAAAGTAACAGATGCATCATATGAGGACAATGATGAAAGAATTACCGCAAATCATATCACGCTATCCAAAGAAGAAGCTCAAAATATTCTGGATACTGATAGTAAACAATTAATAGAACTATCAAGCGTTGAAGCTATAAATATAAAAACCGGAGCAATAGTAGAGATAACAGAAGTAGAACATGATATAGAAGCAAAAAAGGGAGTATATGATGTGATCTTTAAAACAGAGAAGGGAACAACATTAACAATAGAAGCAAAAGTAACAGATGCATCATATGAGGATAATGACGAAAGAATTACTGCGAATCATATTGTATTATCAAAAGAAGAAGCACAAAGTATTCTGGATACAGGTAGTAAAGAGTTAATAAGAATAGCTAGTGCTGAAGCTGTTAACACAAAAACAGGTGAATTTGTAGAAATAGCAGAAGTAGACCATAACATAGAAGCAAGAAGGGGTATGTACAATGTAACCTTTAAGACGGAAAAAGGAACGGAATTAATAGTAGATGCAAAAGTGACAGATAAAACAGTGGAAGAGAACAATGAAAGAATAACAGCGAATAATATCATATTATCTAAAGAAGAAGCACAAACAATTCTTGATACTGACAATAAAGAACTAATAAGAATAGCTAACGTTGAAGCAACTGATACAAAAACAGGTAAAGTTGTAGAAATAACAGAAGTAGACCATAACATAGAAGCGAAAAGAGGGACGTATGATGTAACTTTTAAAACAAAAAAAGGAACTACATTAACAATAGAAGCAAAAGTGACAGATATATCAGATGAGGCAAATGGCGAAAGAATATGTGCTAATAATATCTATCTATCAATAGAAGAAGCACAAGCTATTATTGATACAGACAATACGCAATTAATTAGATTGGCTAATGTAGAGGCCTTCGATGTTTATACAGGGGAGCAACAGAATATAACAGATATAGACCATAATATTAAGGCAGAAAAAGGGATATATGAAGTAGTATTTAAAACAGAAAAAGGAACAAAAGTAACTATCATAGCAGTAGTAACAGATAATAGTATAGAAAACGATATTAATAAAGAAAGAATTACAGGAAACGATATAGACTTCTCCTACCAAGAAATAGTAGATTTATTAAATAAATCGAGTCAAGAAATTGATAATAAACTTAAGGAATTATCAGAAGTACAAGCAGTATCAACAGAAACTGGGGAGATAGTCGAAATAACAAAAGCTACACACACAATTCAAACAAAGGAAGGTGTTTATAATACTACTTTCTCTACAGAAAAAGGAACAGCATTAACAGTTAGCGTTAAGGTTGGAAAAGGTCCAACAATAAGTACAAATAGATCCATTAATAAGACAGGTGATAATTTGAGATATCAACAATATACAGTATATTTAGCGATTAGTATAATTTTAATAACACTAATAGCTAAGAAAACAAGAAAGCATAAAGAAGTATAAATAGAAATTATAAAACCAATCAGGATAAATAATTCCGATTGGTTTTATTGTCTTTAGGGGTAATAAATAAAAAATATTAATATTAAACATTATAATGTTTACAATAATAGATTATAATGTTATAATGGTGGCGTTATAAAAGGAGGAGAAAAATGGAAAATTTTATGATGTTGTTAGAGGCAAAACTAATGCCGATAGCACAAAAGGTTAGTGGTAAAAGACACATGCAAGCAATCCGTAAAGGTGTAGTTGCAACAATGTCACTAACAATTGTGGGGTCAATATTCGCAATCCTAATGAACATACCATATGAACCATTAGCAGAATTATTGGCACCATACGCAGTAGAAATAAGTATTCCATATCGTTTTACAGTAGGGGTTTTAGCATTATATGCAACTTATGGAATCGGAGCTAACTTAGCCAAATCTTATAAACTAGATGGTTTAACAGGTGGTATTTTAGCGACGCTATCATTCCTAATTACAGTTGTAATACCAGTACAAGTACCAGAGGTACTAGGAGAAGCTGGTGAAGTTATTGTAGAAGCTGGGCGCTATATGAGTATTGCTAGCTTATCTGCTAGTTCATTGTTCGGTGGGATTGTAGCAGCTATAGTTTCTGTTGAAATTTATCATTTCTGTGTATCAAGAAATATAACGATTAAAATGCCAAATGGAGTACCACCTGAAGTAGGGAATTCATTCGCAGCATTATTTCCAGCATTCTTTAGTATTTTATTTTTCTGGGTAATACGTCATATTTTAAATATTGATATCAACCTAATTATTAGTGATCTATTAATGCCATTAAAAGGTTTCTTAACAGGGAATAGTTTATTAGGTGGATTAACAACAGTATTCTTAATTTGTTTCTTCTGGGTATTAGGGATTCATGGACCAGCCATTATGGCGCCAATTATTCGTCCATTCTGGGATGTTTCTTTAGCAGAAAACATGGAAGCTTTTGCCAATGGAGTATCTGCATTTAATGTTCCAAACTTATTTACAGAAAAATTCTTACAATGGTATGTATGGATTGGTGGAGCAGGATGTACACTAGCATTAGTTATACTATTCTGTTTCTCAAAATCTAAGTATATAAAAAGTTTAGGGAAATTAAGTATTGTACCAAGTATCTTTAATATTAATGAGCCAGTTATCTTTGGTGCACCAATTGTAATGAATCCAATTTTAGCGATTCCATTCATTATTGCACCTTTAGTAGCGACAACAATTGCTTATGTGTTCTATCAAATGGGATTAATACCAGGTATGGTCGCAAATGTCACCTTTACCTTCCCAGCCCCAATAGCCGCAATGATGTCATCCAATTGGGTGGTCATGGCAGCAGTTGTATCGTTAATTAACTTTGCAGTATCGTTTGTAATTTACTATCCTTTCTTTAAAGTATTTGAAAAACAAGAATTAAAGAAAGAATTAGAAGCAGAAAACGCAGCATAAAAGAAAGAGATTTTATAATCTATAGGTGGAGAATATGGTAGAAACAAAAACTTTAATTATTATATTACTTTCGTTTTTCATCACTGTTATTCTTAGCGAAAAATATTTCGCTAAGAATGCTCCACGTGTTGGAGTAGTGAAAGTAATGATTGCCTCATTATTTGTGTTTATCGCAATTGGAGCAATGGGCATTTTTATACCCGTGTTATCAGATATTGCAATTGCCTTAGCTGTATCAGGTGGAGCATTTTTGAGTATTTATAGTAGATATAAATTAGGACAAAGAAAAGGTTGGAGAGACAATTAATGAAAAGAAGATTAGGAATTTCACTATATCCTGAACACTCTACATTTGAACAGGATAAAGAATATATAGATTTAGCCAATAAATATGGATTCGAGCGCATATTCATGTGCTTATTGTCCGCCAAAAAACCAAAAAATGTTATACAAGAAGAGTATAACAAAATTATTACGTACGCTAGAGGGTTAGGGTTCGAAGTTATCTTAGATGTAGCACCAGCTATTTTTGACTCCCTGGATATTTCATATGATAACTTAGACTTCTTTAATGATTTATCAGCATCAGGAATCCGTTTGGATTTAGGGTTTGATGGAAGTAAAGAAGCAATGTTGACCTTTAATCCTCATCAATTAGCGATTGAAATTAATATGAGTAATGATGTTGCTTACGTTGATAACATTATGACATATATGCCTAATGCGCCATATTTATATGGATGTCATAACTTTTATCCTCAAAAAGGAACTGGATTGCCATATGATTTCTTTGTTTCATGTACTAAAAGATTTAAAAAATATGGATTACGTACTGCAGCTTTTATAACTTCACATACTGCTAGTATTGGACCTTGGGATATTAATGATGGATTATGTACATTAGAAATGCATCGTGATTTACCAATTGAAGTACAAGCAAAACACTTATTTGCGACAAATATGATTGATGATGTCATTATTGGAAATGCATATGCAAGTGAAGAAGAATTAAAAGCATTATCTTTAATTAATAAATACCAATTAGAATTGGATATTGAAATTGAGGGTAAAACTAGTACAATAGAAGAAGATATAATGTTTAATGAACAACATTATCGTCGTGGAGATATTACGCATGAAGTTGTTCGTAGTACTGAGGTTAGAAAACGTTGTACAACGTTTGATATTATACCACAAGATAATGATATAACTTTCGTTAGTGGCGATATCTTGATAGGAAATAATGACTTCGGTAAATATAAAGGTGAACTTCAAATTGCTTTGAAAAACTTACAGGATATAAGAAAAAATAAAGTAGGTAAAATTCGAAAAGAAGAGATGATATTGTTAGACTTTATTCACCCATGGACGAAGTTCAGATTAAGAAAGAAGGGGTAAGTGTGAAGACATATATCATAAAGAATGCAAGGTTAGTGGATGGGACATCTACTAGCTTTCTTGTTGAAAATGGATGGATTAAAAAAATTGGTATAGATATTGAAGAAAAAGAAATACCAGTAATAGAATTGGAGAAAGATAGTTATTTGAGTGCCGGATGGATTGATATGCATACACACTGTTTTCAAAAATTCGAAATGTATAAAGACGATTGTGATGAAATAGGCTACAAAACAGGAGTTACAACTGTTGTTGATGCTGGTACGGCTGGTGCAGAAGTTATGGGAGAATTCTACCAAGAAGTACAGTCACATCTAACAAATGTTTATGCTTTCATTAATATTTGTAAAAAAGGAATATTTGCACAAAATGAATTAGAGGATTTAAATAATTTGGATATACCACTATTAAAAGAGTGTTATAAAAAATATTCAGATTTTATTGTTGGAATAAAAGTACGTAGTAGTAAAAGTGTCGTAGGTAGTGCTAAGGATGAACCATTAGATATTGGTATTAGAGCAGCGAAGGAGCTTGATTTACCATTAATGATTCATATTGGAACAGCCCCATCGCTATTAGAAACTGTCGTTGAAAAATTAAGACCAAGAGATATTATTACGCACATTTTTAATCCTAAAGAAAATGGTATTTGTTTACCTGATGGTAGTATGAAACCATGTATTAATAAGGCGATAGATAAAGGAATATATTTAGATATTGGACACGGAATAGATAGTTTTAGTTTTAAAGCTTTAGATGTAGCTAATAAAAATCACATTAAAGCAGATACTA
Organism: Coprobacillaceae bacterium; assembly: GCA_047973105.1. Lineage (GTDB taxonomy): Bacteria > Bacillota_I > Bacilli_A > Erysipelotrichales > Coprobacillaceae > CAKVJS01. The sequence continues at coordinate 8,717 of JBKEBJ010000435.1, forward strand.
TTAGTACCGATATCTATTCTCGTAATAGAGTAAATGGACCAGTATATGATTTAGCTACTACTATGAGTAAGTTTATTGATCGAGGATATATATTATCAGAAATCATTGATAAAGTTACAAAAGAGCCAGCAAAAATTTTAGGTTTACATGATATTGGCGAATTAGAAGTAGGAAAGAAAGCTGAATTTACAATTTTTAAAATAGTAGAAGACCAAAAAGAAGTAGTAGATTCTGCAGGTGTAAAAGAAGTAATAAACAAATATATTCAACCTATAGGAGTAATCTTAAAAGATGAATATCGAAAGTTAGGAGAAGCATAATGGAAAATATATATCAAAAATATGGTGTTAAAAGAGTCATTAATGCTTCTGGTAAGATGACGATATTAGGTGGCTCAAAGGTAAATAAAGAAGTAGTAGAGGCAATGAAAGAAGGCGCTAGTAATTTCTTTGAAGTAAAAGATTTACTAAATAAAACAGGAATGTATATCGCGAATCTATTAGAGGTAGAAGATACGTATATTGTGAACAGTGCTTCTGGAGGAATTGCTCAAAGTATTGCCAGTTGTATTACTAAAGATAATGAAAGATATCTATTAGACATTTATAATCAAACAAATTTAAAAAGAGAAGTAGTATTATGTAAAGGTCATAATGTGGATTATGGAACAGCGATAGAAGTTGCCGTATCTTTAGGTGGTGGAAAAGTCGTTGAAGCTGGATACGCTAATGCATGCAAAATACATCACATAGAAAATCAAATCACAGAAAATACAGTATGTTTACTATATGTAAAATCACATCACTGTGTTCAAAAAGGAATGCCAAGCATTGAAGATTTTGTAATGATTGGAAAGAAATATAATCTTCCTGTAATTGTTGATGCAGCTGCTGAAGAGGACCTAACAAAGTATTATAATTTAGGCGTGGATGTTGTTATTTACAGTGGAACAAAAGCGTTGGAAGGACCAACTTCTGGGTTGTTAGTTGGAAAAAAAGAATTCTTAAATGAAGTAAAAAAACAAAGTCTTGGCATTGGCCGAGTAATGAAAGTTGGTAAAGAAAGTATTCTAGGACTAACAAAGGCAATTACTTCATATATAGAAAAAGAAAAAATGACCATGGATGAACAAGTAAATAGACTTTTACCATTCAATGATAAAATCAATCAAATCAATGGTTTACAAGCTAAAAATGTTCGAGATGGTGCCGGAAGAGAAATTATAAGAAGTGAAATAAGCTTCAATGAAACTATTTTATCAATGCATACAAAAGAGATTGTGAATGCACTAAAAGAAGGTGAAGTCGCAATCTATACAAGAGAATATCGTGCAAATGAAGGCAAAATAGAAATAGATATAAGAGATGTAAGTGAAACAGAATTAGAAGAAATATATCAAAAATTAAAGAAAATTATAGGAGGAAAACAGTAAATGAATAAAACACCAAAATATTTAAATGATAAAGTATGTCTTAATGTATTAGCGAATAGTAAAGATAACGCTATTGCGATTTATAAAGCAGCTAGAGGACATGTTTTATTAGGTTTATTATCTAAAAATTATGATACTACTGAGGCTGCGATTGAAGATATGTTAGATTACGCTAAAGATGTTGATAATGCAGTATCTGTAGGTTTAGGTGCTGGAGATCCAAATCAATGGCGTATGGTTGCAGATATATCAAAAGAAGTACAACCACAACACGTAAATCAAGTATTTACGGGAATTGGTCATACTAGAGGTGTTCTTGGTCAAGATGAAACAGTAGTCAATGGATTAATTTCACCAAGTGGAACAGTAGGAATGGTTAAAATTTCAACAGGTCCACTAAGTAGCCAAGCAGAGCCAGCAATCGTACCTGTAGATACAGCTATTGATATGTTAAAAGACATGGGATGTAGCTCTGTTAAATTCTTTAATATGAGAGGATTAGAAACAAGAGATGAATATGAAGCAGTATGTCTTGCATGTGCTAAAAAAGATTTTATGATGGAGCCAACAGGTGGAATAGACTTAAATAACTTTGAAGAAATCTGCCGTATCGCAATAAACGCAGGTGTTAAAAGAATAATTCCTCATGTTTATACATCTATCATTGACAAAGAAACAGGAGATACTAAAATAGAAGATATAGAAACACTATACTCTATTATGGAAACACTATAATTTATAAAGAATGGCTGTATACTTATGAAAATACTTGCATTTGGTGAAGTAATGATGCGTCTTATGCCACCAGACTATAAGCGTTTAACACAAACAAATCATTTAGAATATTTATTTAGTGGAACAGGTGTTAATGTATTATCTGGACTCTATCAAATGGGAGATCAGCCTTACTTTACAACAGTTTTACCAGACAATGCTGTAGGTAATGCGGCGGCAGCACATATTCGTAAACTAGGGATTCGAGATGACTTTATTTCTTATAAAGGCGATCATATAGGTATATATGTATTAGAAAAAGGTTTAGGAAATAGACCTTCACAAGTTACCTATTTAAATCGTAAAGAGAGTTCTTTTGGTAAAAGTAATATAAGTAATTATGATATTGATTCTATTCTTGAAGGAATGGAGGCAATTCATATTTGTGGTATTTCTCTAGCAATTAGTCATGAAGTTAGAGAAGTTGCGTATCAATTCGCAAAAAAAGCGAAAGAAAAGGGTTTGAAAATTATCTTTGATTGTAATTTTAGAAGTTCTTTATGGAATGAAGAAGAGAAAAAACAAGTAAAAGATATTTATGAAAAAATGTTATATCTCGCAGATGTTGTATTTGCAGGATATAAGGATGCCACATTATTATTAAATATGCCTGTGGATAAAGAGTTGGCGTATATTGAACAAATACGAAATGTTTTACAAGATATGTGCAGTAAATACAATATTGAAATTATTTTTGGTACAAATCGTGAACACCGAAAAGGAAAAGATTATATTCAAGGTTATTATGTCACAGCGACAGAGGGCTTGATTACAGAATTATATCCATTAACCATCTATGATCGTGTAGGTGGAGGTGATGGCTTTGCGGTAGGTGCAATTCATGCTTATATGCATAATTATGAAGAAGAAAAAATGATTGAATTTGCGACACTTTCTGGAGTCTTAGCGCATACTACATATGGCGATAGTCCAATTGTAAGTAAAGCAGAGATATTAAATATTATTGAGAATGGGTATTGTGATATACAAAGATAAAGGAATCATCAACTGATGATTCCTTTTCATATGTTATTTAGACTTGATAATTTATTTGGTAAGGGTGTTTTTTTGTATTGTAATAGGCATAAGAAACTTCTATAACATTACAATTGTGATCATATGTAATTCTCTTACGACCTAATGCAGGGCCTTTTTCCATTTCTAAACAATCTAATGTTTCTAGTGGTGGGTACTCTACACAAAAAGAATCCTCAAAAGTATCTATTTTATAGTCGCTCTTATATAGATGCATATATAATGAAAAATTATTTTGATTATTCAAAACAATAGGATTAACATTGGCAGGAATATAATGTGTCATATGAATGTATGGTTCACCATCTAAATAATATTCACGAGTAATCCTTGTACAAGCCCCTTTAAAATAGCGATATAAATCATCTTGTGGAGATAAACTAAGAGTTTCAACCTTGGTTTTCTCCTTTTGAATACGACATCCTTGTTGCCTTAAAATATTCGAAAAAGACTCTCCTTTAGAAATCTTATTAAAGATACTGTTACTAATGATAGTTGTTCCTTTACCACTTTGTTTTTTTACATAACCATCATTTTCTAGTAATTGGATAGCTTTTCTTACAGTAATCTTACTTACATTAAATTCTTTCTCTAATTCTGTTTCTGTTGGTAATAAAGAATCAATAGCGTATTCACCATCTATAATTCTTTGTTTAACTACATCCAATACAGTCGCATATAGTGGGATTTTTTTTGACATATAAACACCTCTTTTCCATAGTATATCATATTTAATTAGAATACTAATAGTCATAAAACATATTTTTCAATAGAAGGTAGTATTTAAATATGTATAGGATAGAAATTATAGTAATAGAAAAGAAGGTATATAATAACCTTCTTCTTAATCTTATTTTATATTAATTCTTTACTTACTGATATAACCTAATATAACTATAGAAATAGATAGTAAGCCTAAATATGTTGTTACAGTAGTTATATCACCTGTGCTAATTGTTTTAGTGGTATCTGTTGATACAACATCTGGAGCTTTAGTAGGTGTTAATGGTTTGTTTTTAGCATCTAATTGTTTTTGTGCTTCATCAATCATTGCTTGTAACTCATCTTTTAATGAACCATTAGGTAATTTATTAACCAAATCCTGAGCATTATTAATGTTTTCTTGTGTCACAGTATCTTTGATGTTTCCATTGTCATCAAATAAATCTTCTACTGCTTCTTTCGCATTTAACATATCTTGTGCTTTGTCTATTTCTTTTTGTAATGCATCTTTTACTTCCCCATCTGGTAAGGTCGTTACTAAATCTTGCGCATTATCAATATCTGTTTGATCAACACCATTTCCTAAATCTGTTTTATCATTGTTAAATAAGTTATCTACTGCTTCTTTAGCATTTAATAAATCTTGAGCTTTATCAATTTGATTTTGTAATTCTGTTTTTAGTTCACCATCAGGTAAAACTGTTACCATGTTTTGAGTATCATCAATATCACCTTGAGTAATTCCAGAAGCCAAATCACTCTTGTCTTCATTAAATAAACTATCTACTTCATTTTTAGTGTTTAACATACTTTGTGCTAAATCAATATTAGTTTGCCAAGCACTTTTATCTGGTTCTGCCCAGTAATTAGCACTTTCTTGTGCTTTATCAATAGTATCTTGTGTAACACCATTGGTTAAGTTGGTTTTAGTATCATTTAGTAATTCTTCTGATAAATTATCATAGTAAAACTCATTTAATGATGGGATATCTGGAGCGGCTTGAATAGCTGCAGTCCCACTAACATCTAAATAATTTAATGTAGTACTTGATGCAAATCCTTCCGCTAAATTTCCTCTTAAATCACTATTATTGGAAATTATAAATCTTTCTAGTACAGGCAAACTGTAAACTTCTTCAGGAACTACGCCACTAAAATTATTGTCAGCGAAATTAACTCTTTTTAGTTTTGTTAAACTCCCTATAGATTGTGGAATAGATCCACTCATAGCATTGTTATTAAAATCAAGAACAGTAACTTCTGTTAAATTACCAATATTTTCTGGAATAGTTCCAGTAATTTTATTACTTGCAATACTAAACTGAATTAATCTTGTCATACTTGTTACAGAATTTGGAATAGTTCCAGATAAATTATTTAATGATAAATATAAATATTGTAATCCGACCATATCGTCAATATTATTAGGAATTTCACCCTTAATACCACAATTTCGAAGATAAAGATAATAAATTCCTGTAAAATTCGTAATACCATCTAAAGTACTTTCTTGTAATTCTAAATTTCTTAATTCAAGACGACCAGTCATAGAATTTGCCTCACTAATACTAATATAACCATCCCCACTTGTATCTACTGTAGGGTATGCATCTAATATTGCATCATGCAATGGAATACTATTTTCTGTAAAAGCCCAATCTGTTGGTGCGTTATCTGGATCTGTTGCGGCGTAAGTATTAGTTTTTAATCCGCTTACTATACTTATTATCATAAGAAATGATAATGTGATTTTAAATTTTTTCTTCATAATATTCTCCTTGTATTTTCAGTTTAGTTTTATTCAATTTCTAAATCGTATAATATATATAGTCCATCATTATTATATAAAACAATGTTAATGGTACCTTTAAATCTGCCTGTTACTTTATTTTCATTTGATATGTTATATCTTTTTCCATTATACATAACATAGGATTGTTTATAATCTAGTGTTATAGACGGGTCATCAATTATTAATTCAATATAATTAATCCGATTATAAACACTAATAAGTTCAATAGCTTGTTTATCAATAGTATTAATATCAATACTAATATTCTCATCTTTTACTTGTATTTCGTAAACTCCATTTTTTGTAGCTTGTACTAGTAATGCAGATTTATTAACACTAAAAGTTATATCTTCATTTAAAAGACTTACTTGAATATCTTTCATTTTAATAGATGACTCTAATTCTATTGAAATAAGAATATCATACCTTGTAAGACTATTATCATATTCTACTTTTAGAATCCAGTTATACCCATCTTTACTAGTTGATATATTATTTTGTAAAGGATTTGATGTAGTACTTTCAGATACTGGTTTCTGATTACTAAAAATACTGGAGATAGCAATTACTGAAATACAAATAATAACAAAAAGAAGAACAGTTTTATAAGAGATAGTAAATAATAACTTTTGTATAAAAGAAAGGAATGAAGTTGTATTATTTAAATTGTATTTGAATTTAAACTGTTGATTAGAACAGATTTCCTCTTTATATTCATGTAAGCTAGTACCCAATAATGTTAATAATGGAATACTGTATAACTTGATATTATTTTTCTCTTGGTAATCTGTAATTTGTTTCTCCAAATTTCTTCTACCGTAATGTAATCTTGCCTTAATTTGAGGGGGATTACTATTTAATATCTTAGAAATTTCATTAATCGAAAATTCTTCAAGATAAAATAATGTTATAGCTTCTCTTTGTTTTCTTGGCAAATTACTTATAAATGTGGAAATAATTTGTTTTAATTCTTGTAAGTCATATATCTCTTTTGGTAAAGCTTCTATTCTTTTTTCAGGTATTGTTGAAATGGTATCCTCATAAAAGTTATTGTCATTCAAGAAGGTTTTGTCTTTTCTTTTCTTTTTCTGTAAATATCGGTAACAACAATTAGTTACTAAACGGTACATCCAAGGCAAAAAATAATCAACATCCTTTAGAGTATGTAGTTTGCGATATATTAATACAATTGTTTCTTGCATAACATCTTCTGCATCTGCTTTATTCTTTACAATCGTATAACACCAAAAATATATTTTCTTTTCTATTAAAGGATAAAGTATATCAAACGATTTATTGTTATTTTGAATATCTTTTACAATTTGGGTAAGGCCTTTATTTTCCATTTTCTTTCTCTCCTTAATGCTTAATTCACTTACCCTCACTACATAAATACATGTAACTTGAAGAAAGTTATATTTTTTTTAAAATATTTAATTATTTTAAAACGCAAGCTATAGAATATCATGAGAGAATAGTAAAATTGAGTGATTTGTTTTTTTTTCATTAATTTATAAAATACGAATATTCATATTAAGTAAAAAAACTACAACAGATAAAGATATCTCTTTATTTGTTGTAGCCACTATTGAAAATGAATATAAAATTTAACACCTCTAATAGTGTTTTCGACACCAAAGGAGAACCGATGTAACTCCAATATAGCTTTACATATTGCTAGTCCTAATCCTGTACCGTTTGTATTTCTAGAATAAAAGCTTTCCCAGATATTTTCAATTATGTCACTAGTAATAGGAAGACCTTCGTTTTCAATACTTAAGTAGTTTTTATTTAAAGTAATATAAATATTTCCTTGTTTAGGCGTATGCGTAATTGCATTACTTAAAAAGTTAGAAATAACAGTACGAATCTTATCCTCATCTCCTTTTATATAGGTAGGCGTAATTTTAGTTTGTATTTTTAATTCGTCGTTCTGTAATAAATAAGTATAATCATCAATAATATCAGTAATAATTTCTTCTAAATCAATATCTGATATTTCTAATGAGACTTGATTTGATTCTAGTTTAGATAAATCTAACATAGCAAGAACAAGTGTGTTAATCTTTTGTGTTTCTTTATCAATGATATTTAAATATTGTTTTCTCTTTTCTTCGCTGTGAGTTTCTGGAATTAATTCACTATAACCATTGATAATAGCTAATGGTGTCTTAATTTCATGTGTGAATCTTGCAATAAAATCTTTGCGAACAGATTCCAGTTTTTTAACTTGTTCAATTTCTTCTTGTAATTGGTGTAATGTCAATTCTAATTGTTTGGACATGGTATTAATACTACAGCCAAGATTTCCTAATTCATCATGGGATTTAATATTTAGATCTTCACTAAAATCATTATCAGTAATTTTTTTGGCTACCTTTTCAATCTTTTTAATAGGGCGCACAATAATGAAAGAAACAATAATACTAATACATAGGACAAGGATACAGGAGATTATATATACAGACATATTATTTTGGATATACTCACGTTGCATTTCCCCATATAAATCAGGGTAGGCGGTTATCATCATAACAAAACCTTGGATGGGTTCATTACTATTATTCGCATACCCAATATTGTATAAATAGTAATCATCTCCATCTTGATATAGAATTGGACTCTGAGAAAGTGGGAAATCCATAACTGAGTAGTTCTGGATAATTTCTTTAGCGATTTTTTCAGTTTTAGAAATCTCATATGTTTTATGTGATGTAGGATAGTTTAATCCTAAGGAAAAAAATACATAAGGATAATCAATTTGATTTGTGGTGGGATAAATATATACATCTTCATCAAGGTACTGAATAAGTTGCGTACTTTTAGTATTGGATGAATCTCCATCTTTAATTAGAACATCATTTATTTTTAGGTAAGTAGGAGTAACGGTTAAACGTTTTGTGGTTTCTGTTACTAATTTTTGATTACCATTATCATCCGTCTCATATCCTTGGTGTAAACGTTCGGACGTGTTGTAATCTCCTGAAACTTCTATGTTAACCTTTTTTGTCGAAGAAGAAATAGTATCAATAACTTTTTGTTTTTCTTCTATAGTTAAAGAGGAAAGGTTAATGTAGGATTCGCTCCCATAAGAGAAAGTACCTACGCATTGTAAATCTTCTGTACAACTACTCTCATCTAGAGCAGTAATTGTCAATTCACCGTAAGAAGTACTGTCCTCGCAAGTGTGGCTGTTATTAAAATAAGGTTGAATAATTTCCTTTTTCGTTGATATAACATACTTATGGGTGAACCCTTCAAAAGAATGAGGAGACCAATCATTGAGTAATTTGTCAAATTCCTCAGTTCCAATGTCTGGGGTTTCAGTATCAAGCATTTCGCTTTCATAAGATAAAAACGGTTTGTATTCACTGGATACTTGTCGATCAAGAAAAGTATCTATATATTGATCTACACCTTCAAGGTATTGAACAAATAACACAATGAGGAAACTTAGGAAAACAAGACAGAATATTTTTATGACAAGACTTATTCTATACTTCATAATGATTTTCCCTTCTAGTATCGAAAATATATCCGCTACCAATGATTGTTTGTATGTATTGATATTTCCCTAGTTTCTTTCTAAGTTTCTTTACATAAGTATCTACAGCTCTAGCATCCCCATAATAATCATATCCCCATATAGAATTTAATATTTGTTCTCGAGAGAGAAGAATACCTTCATGTTTAATGAGATATTCTAATACTTGATATTCTTTATGTGTAAGTTGTACCCAAGTATTTTCTATATGGATTTGTTGGTATGTTTTATTTATTTGTAATTTACCAACCATTTGATTATTATAAGCGATTTTATCTCTTTTAATTAAAGCAATACATTTCGCATATAGTAAGGAAGGTTTGAATGGCTTAGTAATATAATCATCCGCTCCTAGTTCATAAGCCTTTAATTGATTATCATCTTGTGATAAAGCACTAATAAAAATAATAGGAGTATCTTTATGAAAACGGATTTGTTTACATACTTCATAACCATCGATACCAGGCATCATGATATCTAACAAGATTAAATCATAAGACTTCTGAATTTTTTCAAGAGCCTCATAACCATCTTTAGCTTCTATAACATCCATATTACGGTTAGAAAAATAGGAAACAATAAAATCACGAACTAGCTTTTCATCTTCAATTAATAATATTCTATACATCGTATCACCTCCATAGTCATATTGTAATTACTTGATATGTAATTTGTATGTAAAAAAAGATACATTTTATGATGTATCTTAATGGATATGTTTCTTTAATACCTCGACAAATTGTTACAAGTATAACTGTTCTTCTTTAGTAAATCGACTTTTAATAGGAGCATCAAGGTCTAATATACCGTATAAAACATCTTCTATAACGATAGGAATTACAATCTCAGAATTACTTGCACTATCACATGCAATATGTCCTGGAAAAGCATGAACATCTTCTACAAGCATAGATTCTCTAGTATAAGCTGAAGTGCCACATACCCCTCTATTCATTGGGATATGCATACAAGCTACCTTTCCTTGGAATGGTCCAAGAATTAATTCGTCATTATTACTATTATATAAATAGAAACCAGCCCAATTTAAATTAGGTAATGTTTGAAACAATAATGCTGAAGCATTAGCTAAATTACCAATGGTATTTGTTTCATTAGTTAAAATGTTATCTAATTGTTTTATCATTAATTCATACATTTCTTTCATATTATCACCTCTGTTTTATATAATAACATAAAATTTGTATAATATCATTGACAAACATTTTAATCCGTGTTACTGTATTAGTACAGTAGGAGGCAAAAATATGAATAAGGATTTAATAGTATTAGAAAATGTATCGAAACATTATTATAAAAAACAAGCTTTAAAAAATGTTTCCTTAAATTTGGGATCAGGAAAAATTATTGGGCTTTTGGGCCCAAATGGTTCTGGAAAAACTACACTAATCAAAATACTTAATGGATTATTAAAAGAGTATGAAGGACAAGTGAAAGTAGATGGGGGATTTGTAGGGACACATTCAAGAAGTATTATTTCTTATTTACCAGATGAACCATATTTCCAAGATTGGATGTATGCGAAAGATGCATTACGATTATTTAAAGATATGTATCAAGATTTTGATTATCAAAGATGTGTATCTTTAATGGATAGATTTTCATTAACAGAAGATATGAAAATCAAATCCATGTCAAAAGGAATGCGTGAAAAATTTCAATTAAGTTTAGTTATGTCTAGAAGAGCTAAAATTTATATTCTAGATGAACCAATTGCAGGTGTAGACCCTGCAGCGAGAGATGTGATCTTAGATGTTATTTTAAATAATTATGAAGAAGACTCAATTGTTTTAATTTCAACGCATTTAATTAGTGATTTAGAAACTATCTTTGATGAAGTAGTCTTTATTAAAGAAGGAGAAATTGTATTGCATCAAGATACAGAATCATTAAGACAAGAAACGAAAAAGTCTATTGATGAATTATTTAGGGAGGTATTCAGATGTTAAAACTATTGAAATATGAATTAATTGGATCCTATCGACAATTCTTTATGGTATTTCTTTGCTTCATTATTGGATGTATTGTAATACCATTTCTACCATTAGATGCTAAAGAAGTGTTAGGTGGCTTTGTAATAATGGCAACTTTTGGAATTGGAATAGCGATTACAGTAACAATCATTATGAATTTTGTAAAGTCAATGTATGGAAAACCTGGGTATTTAACATTAACATTACCAGTTAGTACAAAAGAATTAGTTGCATCAAAAATATTAGGTGCAGTGATTTGGAATATTATTGGTACTATAGTTTTAGGTATAGGAATGACAATTATGATTTTGACTATTGAAAATATGCCTATTGGAGAGTTCTTTAGTGGATTAGGAGAGTTTATATCAAAATTCGGTTCATATTATGTAGAATTTTTCCAAGCAATTATCACAATGTTAGTAGTATTATTTGCGACTATTTCAAGTTTATATTTAGTAATAACATTTGTTCAAACAAAATTCATTCCTAAATATAAAGGTCTTATTGGTGTTGTTGGGTACTTTGGATTAATGGTATTAATTGAATTAATATTCTCATGGAACCCAATTTATAATTTCTATTCTGGCTTAAGTCAAACAGGAATTATTGTATTTATTAATGCGGTATGCATTCTTGGAGGGGTGATTTCTTATTTTGGGACAGTATATTTTATTAATCATAAAATCGAAGTAGAGTAGGTGAAACTGTATGAAAAATAATTTTGATCCTAACTTACCAATCTATTTACAAGTAATGGATGAAATAAAAAGAAATATCTTTAACAAGATGTATCAAATGGGGGATAAAATTCCATCTGTAAGAGAATTAGCGCTTATGTATGGTGTAAATCCAAATACGATTCAAAAAGCATTAAGCGAATTGGAACGAAATGGATTATTACGAGGTGAAAGAGCAGTAGGAAGGTATGTTACGGAGGATGAAACAATTTTGAAAAAGGAGATGGAGACTATTACTAGGGATATGATAGGAACATTCTTGAAAGAAATGTTTAACTTAGGATTCACAAAAGAAGAAATAATTAATGCAATAAAAGAAACAGAAGTAAAGTAAGGGTAAATATATATTGAAAATAAGCACTGTGTCATCACATAGTGCTTATTTTTTAATACATATTGCGGAATAAATGGTGAAATCATAAAAATAGAACATATTACTTGTATTTTTTGTGATATATGAAATGATAAAGGTGTAATTAAATGATAAAATAGAATAGACTTTATGTGTGTGTATTAAAATGGGAAAGAAGGTCTTCGTAAAAAGGTTTTTTCACTGTGTAGTAAAAAATCTGAATAGAAAATTTATGAGTATATATAATAGTTTTTAGAAGAAAACTGTGATTTATACCATAATACTGTCTTGAAAATGTCTCCTGTAAATATACATGAAGACATTTTTTTGTTAAAAAATTAAAAATTGGGAACTTTTGAATAAAAACTAGCACAATAATATTGAAGACGAATGTAAATTTATGTCTAAATAGTAATTTTAATATTTAAGGAGGAACAATAATAGTGTGTAAATGTAATGGGAAAGACCTGATTTTAATACATAAGTCTAAAGCTATCTAACATTTAAATTTAAAGATGTAATAAAAATAAAAATGAAAGAGGTAAAAAATATGAAAAAATTAGTAGTTATGATAACAATGTTATTAGTTTTAGTTGGATGTGGAGGTAGTGCAAGTAGTCAAAGTAACGCTAAAGAACAAGTTGTGTATACAAAGGAAACAGCTTCTGGTATTTCAACAAAATATGAAATCGGATATGATGGTGATACTATTGTTGATGTTAAACGTACATATGAAGCAACTATTGTTGCGAGTATGTTTGAACGTAATACTTTAGAAGAACTAGAACAATTATATACAGTTCAATATATCGATCCAGAAAAAGAAGTGGATGGAATAGAACATGATATAAAAATAAGTGAAGAAGATAAAAAGCTCACAGTAATTTCAGACATTAATGTTGAAAAAGCTAAAGATATTCAATTACCAACAGTTTTTGAAATAACAACATTAGATACAATGAAAAATCTAGAGAAAGAATTAGTAGGGCTTGGGTTTACAGTAGAAAAAGATAAATAAATTTAATAGGAGGTAGACAGTGAAAATGAAGAATAAGAAAGTCATAAAGAAATTATTATTGATATTTCTTGTATTAGGAATGAGCTTTTCATCACTAAACTATTATTCAATTCATGCGGATACAGAAGATCAAATAGAGTCGCAAGAAGAAGAAAATGACGAAGAAAATGAAGAGGTAATAGAAGAAATACCAGAGGTGATTCCTGAAACCGATACTACACAGGAAATAGAAGAACCGGAGGAAGAAGCGGTTAATGATTCAGAAATTACACCGTTAGATATTGGATTATTTTCAAATGCAGTAGAAGTATCTTCGTGGGGAGAATTAAGAACAGCAATGTCAACAACAGAAGTTGATTATATTCGATTCACAAAGGATATTATAAGAGAAGGGAGTACTGCTTCATCTAATGACTTACCTGAAATAACAAGATCATTAACAATAGATGGTAATGGATATATTTTAGATTTTACAACTGTTACAAGGGCGAGTTTTCAATTAGGAACGGTCGCATCACAGATGCAATTCACTCTTGCGAATCTACAGATTAAAAGAAATGGAGCTGGATATTTAGTATCAGCAGCAGCGAGTAATGCGAATTGGGAAGCGAATTTTCATAATGTAAGTAATGTAAGTGGTTCAAATAGTAGATTAGTTACACTAAGAAATGGAGTCGTTAATTTTACTGGTAAGGTAAGTTGGTTATTACCTAACAGTTCATATGATGAAGTAATTTATACTCGTTATATGTATATAAAAGATGGTGCAGTAGTAGATTTAAGTACTAACACAGGACAGGGGATTATACGATTAAATCCAAGTGCTAGTTCTGGTGCTATTACTGGATTAGAAGTTACAAACGCATCAAAATTGACTATCAAAACTGCTGCAGAACAGGCAATATTTGCGAATAATAACTCTACATCTTTAACACAAAACACAGTGTATTTCAAAGTGTTAGATGGGTCTCATGTTGACATTGAATCAACAGGTAGCTCAAGTGGCGATGATGGTGGTGTAATTGTTATTTGTGGATCAACTATTGATGAAAGCAATCCATCAGGAATCATTGTGGGTGGTGGCTCAACATTAGAGGTTGATAGTCAAGGTGCTATGCCCGCACTTATTCAACAGGTAACAAATGGTGGGGTATTTAATGTTGATGGAGCAGGATCTGCTTTAAATTTATACTCTAGTGCTGGAGATAGTACATATGGTGCAACAATACGTTTTAGACGTGTTGGGAAACAACAGTTTAATGTCACAAATAATGCAGAAGTAAATATTATAAAGTCTGCAGGAAGTCGTGCCCCTGCTATCCGTTTTTATGGTGATGATAATGCATTTAATGTATCTGGTGGAAGTAAAGTGTTTGTTGAAAATCAAGGGGATGGGACACCTAGAAATGGTGGTTCAAATGCAACAAACCAAGCAATTCAATATCAAAGTGCATCTTCTGCATCTTTCTCAGTTACTGGTGAAGGAAGTGCTATTTCTATTATAGCAGCTAATGGTTGTGCCTTAGATATGGATGATTCTAATGCAACAATTGAAGCGACAGAAGGAGCAGTGTTTAATGTTGAAGGAAATACGGCAAGTAAAGATGCAGCTGTTATCAATGGTAGAAATTTAGATTTCTATGCAAAAAACATTTTATATTATGATTTTGTAAACAATCGTTCAGGTGGAGGTTTAGTATTTAAAACAAGTAATGGAACAACTTCTAAACTAGAATCTATAAATTCGGATGTCGCTGTTTGGAAAATCGGTGATAACATTGAAGGAAATCCATATAAAACATGGACATTAATAGATTATAAGTTGACAGGACAAGATTATACAACTATAGAATCCTCATCAGATGAAACATTCAATAGTAGTAATACCTCTTTTGGTAGTGCAGGTATGACAGCTTATACTCGTATTAGTGGTAATAATGCTGCACCAATTATTGATGAGTTTCGCATACCAGAAAATACGGATCAAAGTATATTTGGTCATGCTGTAGTTCCTGAGGGACTGGACTTAGTAGGAAGAGATGCATGGACAGATGAAGTCTATGTAAAGATAAAAGAAACAACAATAGATGGCATAGAGAATTATTATTATGCAAAAACAATTGGTAAACAAAATGATGACCCAGGATTAATTGTTTATGGGGAAGATGCTCGTGGGGGTATGTATACTGTATCGTTAGGTGAGTTTATCGTGACGGGAAATACGTATGAAGTAGTAGAAGCATGGAGAGGTGAAGCAGATCCATTATCTACAAAACGTCATATATCTTCATCAAAGGATATTCTTACAGGAATAGTTACTGCTATAGATAAAACACCAAATCTTCCGGTAAATGTAACAAATATATTATATGATGATGGGAATTATATTGGTGGAACATGGCAATTGGATGCTAAGCATAATACAGATAAACCAACTATATTAACAGTTTCATTAAATGAACAAATGTTATCCAATCAAGGGATAATTAATGAAGATGGAACATGGAGTTATACATTCCCAGAAGGAACAGTATTAACTGCTGGTGATAAAGTACAAGTTTTCTTAACTGATGAAAATGGAAATGTAAGTCCAGTAACGGAAACAAAATATCATGATGCTACATTCTTACAAAGTACAATAATAACAGTAATAGAACAAATTTATACAATCTCAGCACAAGATGTTATTATCGGATTAGATGATGCAAAGACAATTACAACAAATCAGGATTTAATTGATGCTGCAAAAGCAGAAGGTTTTGATAAATCAATCAACCAATCAACAAATGTAAAAGTAAAATCATCAGAATATAAACCAGAAGAAGGAAAATATAAAGTAGTATTCTGTGTAGAAAATGCAGAGGAAATTCAAAAAGAAGTTATATTTGAAGTGTTGCCTTATGATGTTGTAGTAACAACAGATGAATATATTATTGCTGCTAATCATGCACATATTTTCACGGGTGAGGCTACTAAAATTGAAAAAGAAGATGCATATGCTAAAACACAATTAAAAGTTTTGACAGATGTAATTGGATGGACAAGGATAGAACGTACAGAAGTAGAGGTGTCATTAGTTAATCATACTGTTAAAGGTTCAAAGGGATTATATAGTGCAACATTTAAAATAAATGATGATGAAACAGTTCAAGTAAGTCCAAAGATTACTGTAACAACTGGAGATGCACCAATAATTACAGCCCCAACACCAAAAGAAATTCAAGTTGGAGATAGCTTTGATGAGTGGGAAGGTGTTAGTGCCTATGATACAGAAGATTTAGATATTACATCTAAAATCACGATTACAGGTGAAGTTAAGAATAATGAAGAAGGAATTTATGAGTTAACCTATACTGTTACTGATTCTGACAACAACACCGATACCAAAGTAGTAACAGTTGTAGTGAATGATGGAAGCTATCTTGTTAAAGATGGATATATATTAAAAGCTACAAGCTTTACTAAAAAGATAAAAGATGTAGATACAAGTGAAGAGGCAGTTCGCATTGCAACTGAATTAAATGCATGGCGAGTGGATGAAAATTTAGGAGCAGTTCGTGTTACATCTACAATTGTATCTACTGGAGGATATAAAGCTGAAGAAGGTTCATATCCAATTGTAGTTAATATAGAAGAAAAAGAAGAAATCACAAAAACTGTCTATGGAATTGTTGTACCAGATGATGCGATTATAAGTGAAGATAAAGATTATGTTATCTATGTACAAGATGCAGAGATAAATACAACAGTAGCGAAAGAATTAGATAATGATAAAGTAACGAATCTAACAAACGCTAAGGGTTACAATAAGAACACAGGAGTCTTAGAACCAATCCAAATCAAGGGTGGAGCGCATAATGTAGGAATCACGGAAGGAGATTACTTAGTTACATTTGAAGTAGTTTCTAAACCAAGCATTAATGTTACACCAACAGTAAAAGTCAATGATGGAGAAGCACCA
>JBKEBJ010000031.1:0-4058 GCA_047973105.1 Coprobacillaceae bacterium
ATACACTTTTATTTCTTCTTAGTCAAGAACTTTTTACTTCTTTTTTTACTCTTTTTTTCGCCCTTTTCTTCGTTTCTTTTTAGTGCCCTCTTATACTATCAAACTTTATCTCCCTTGTAAACCCTTTTTTTACTTTTTTATAAAAAATATCATTACCCTAGTTTCCTAGAATAATGATATCTTTTTCTATGATTGAATTTATATTGAATTATCCAATCTTTTTGTATAAATCAATAAACTCTTGTGCTAAATCAATAACAACTAATGAAGTCATTAAATGATCTTGTGCATGAACCATTAATAAGTTTAATGGTGCTTTTTCTCCACGAATTTCTGCTTGAATTAATTCCGTTTGAGAATGATGTGCTTCATTTACAGTTTCTTTAGCTTGTTGTAATGATTCTTCAGCTTTAGTAGTATCTCCAGCTTTTGCATATTGAATTGCTTCAATAGCTGAACTACGTGCACTTCCACTATTAACAATTAAGTTAATTACGATTTGTTCTTGTTCATCCATTTTGTTTTCTCCTTGCATCCTAATGAATTTTCAGATTTATATCTGCCCTTTAATTTTATCAAAAAGAATAACTCTTTTCAATGTTTTATATTTTCTTTTTATATATATTAGTCACTATTTCTATTATTTCATGTGTTTTTAATAGAATAATTCAATATTATAGAAAAGAACTTCCACCATTACTTAAATAATAAGTAATAGAATCGAAGTTCTTTTTAGTATTTAATTCTTGTTATCACTATTAACATAATATATATCAATATCTTTTCTTAATATTAGACATATAAATTATTTAGTAAGAGACGTAATATTTTTTATTAAATTCTTGTATTACTCTTTTACTTTTTTATTCATAGCGAATAGTAATCCAAACAATGCAGTAGACATTAATCCTAACATCATTCCTGCATCTGTAGTATCACCAGTTTTAACTGTATTATCATCTGTTGCTGTAGAAGTTTTACTACTAACAACAACTTCATCTAAACCAGTTGACCCTTCATCAGGTTTTTTAGTGTCTGATGCTTTCCATTGTGCGTATAATGTTACATTTTCAGTCATTGTTATTTTATCTGACACCTTATAAACAGTTCCTGATCCATCTGCCTCTGTATTCCATTCAACAAAAGTATATTTTTCTCTTGATATTCCTTCATCACTTAATACAGTTGCTTCAGTGTTATTAACATATGGGTTAGAAGTGTCAGTAATTGTACCTACACCTCCATTAGCATTATAAGTCACTGAATATGTTAATGCTTTGGTATTATTAGTATAAACCATATATACTGTGTAGTTTGCTTCTTTAGAAGTTGTTTCTATATCTTGAGCATCCGTAGAAGCTAGTGTACTTGCTTTAGGTGGGTCCATTACTATTAACTCTTCTAATGTCCCAACACAATTTTTATTTAAACTATCATGATAATAAAATCCTTGAAAAGTGTGGTTATCAATTTCTTTTATTTCAAGTTCGAAATCTCCTGCCCCTTTTATATGATCAGATACATTAAGTGTATCATCAATTTCATTACCATCTACATCAACATATTTAACTTCGAAGTTATACTTTGTTTTAACTACTATTCCTGATGCTCCTCCACCACCGAGTCCTGCTGATACTTGTGATAAAGATATTGAAAATAACATACAAAGCATGCAAAGTGAAAAAATTGACTTTTTAATTTTTTCTTTCATTTTCTATTCTCCTCTTTATAATAATTAAAACAGAATAAAATCCATTTATTAATCTATATAAAATTATAGATTAACATCATTGTATTAGTAATTATTTTCGAAAAATAGTATGTTTTGTAGTACGTGCTATATAATTTTGAAACTCCCGACTATACAAACGAGTATAAAGACGGGAGTCTTTTTATTAATTAATTCTCTTTTTAATAACTATAAAATTTAGTTATTAATTATGTTACTATCGAACAGTAATATTACTGTGTCCAGATCCACCTAAAGTTTCTACATTAGTACTAAATGCAGACATAGCTCTACGTGTTGTTGGATTTAATTTACCAAGATAGTTATATTCGAATTGTTGTCCACCATCATTATTTACTAATGCTACGGCATCAAATGATACTTCAATAACTTCACCTGGTTTAATATCACCAATAGTAATATATTGTACTCCACTATCAAAATAAGAATCAACATTTATAACTCTTCCGTTTTTCTTGATTGTTAAATTGTATGGTGCATCAAATAGACCTTCAAGATCCATTTCGATTTCAGTTTCATATAAAGTTGTAGAATTAACAGTTGCATGATTTCCTATACGATATGAGAAATGAACTGATTCACCAATTAATGCTTCTGGTCTATCAGATACAATATCTTCTTCCCATAAATCTGGTGTTCCCCATACTGCGTATAAAGTTACATCAGCAGTTGGTGTAATTACTTCACCAACACTATATTCTACGCCACCTGTAGGTTGTGTACTCCATCCTAAGAATAAATGAGCATTATCATAAGTAAATGGATTAGCAATCAATGTATGATTAGATCCTTTTAATACTTCATACGTTACTGGTGTTACAGATGCACCTGTATTTGCTTCATAAGTTACTGTAGCCCATTTAGTTGCATCTTTAGCCCAAATCGCATAAAGTGTAATATCTTGTGATACTGTTATTGATGCTTGATTAGCATAGCTAGTTCCTGAACCATCAGGTTGTGTATTCCATTCAACAAAATCATATCCTGCATAAATAAATCTATTTATATTTAGATTATCTGGATAACCTGTTAAGATTTTTTGATCTGCCATAGTACCTGTAACTACATCTGTTGTGTTTTTATCAAATGTAATATATGAATATTGAGAATCATCCGCTTCCCATACTGCATATAGTTCTGTATCATTTTGTAATGTTACATTTTGACCGTCTGTATATCTTACTGCTCCAGTTGGAGTAGTTGCCCATCCCATAAATCTAAATCCTGAGTTTTTGAAATTAGTTGGAATTAATGTTAAATCAAATGCAATATTTTTATAAGCATCTTGATCAGGAATTGATCCAGTCGCTAAAGCATTAGTTGTGTTTCTGTTATATTTAACTGTGATTGGAGATAATGTACTTTCATATACAAAAGTAATTGCATAATCATTTCTTCCAGTATCAGAATTTAACATAAGTTTTGCTAATCCGCTATCTAAACTTAATGGATTTGTAAGGCTTCCACCAGCATATCCTCCGTTTGTAGCAGTATAATACCAACCAATACATTCATATGAAGTAACAGTTTTAGGAGTTCCTTCATAATGAACACCATTTACAACCGAGTTTCTAAGTGTCGCAATTTCTGCCCCACTTTCATCTACATATCTTTCTGTAATGTTATATTTTTCTGTTTTATCTGGTATTTCATTACCATTATCATCTAAGCTGTAAACAGCTACTAATGTATATTCACCTACACCATTTGTAGCATCAGCTTTTTTTGTTGTTAATCTTGGATTACCAGTTTGAATAGCAGTACTTCCACTATCTTTAAGGTAATATCCTTCATATACGTAACCAGAAACTGCATCTGGTGTATACGTATATACTGTATTTGTTCCTGTAACTTGTGCTGATGGCATTGTTCCTAATGATTCACCAGTATCTGCTACTCTTTCTCTATTAATTGTATATTTATAATCTTTTACGCTAATATTAGAGCCTCCGCTTCCGCCAAGAGCTGCATCTACTTGATTAGTTAAAAGTCCAAGCGTCATAAGCATAGCTAAAAATACGGCTAAAGACTTTTTTAAAATATTCTTTGTTAAAGTCATATTCTATTTTCTCCTTTTATATTACATTTCTTATATATAATATATTTATTTTCCTTTGATGTTGATTGTAGTGCTAAGTCCACCACCTATTCCACCACCAGAATTTGTTCCAGTGCCAGTATTCTCTGAGTTATCTTGCGTACTTTGAATAGCATCATCTGTTTTCTCAGTAGATGATGGTCCTATGTTTATTGTCGCTCCACTAGTTCTAACAATTTCATGATTAGAAGTATCTGCGAACGATCTCAT
>JBKEBJ010000073.1:0-3004 GCA_047973105.1 Coprobacillaceae bacterium
AGTTTCTTTAATAAACTCTTTATTATTACAGATTTGACGATATAGACCTTCCATACACCCCACATAAATAAATATAAATACTGATACTGCCACAGCCCATAAGAAATATCCATAAATAGCACTATTTCTTTCTTCAAATAACATAGTGATAGCTAATGCTGCAATAATGATAAACACTCCAGCAGCAATCATAATTGCGAATGTTGTATTAAACTTCTTTTGTTTCTCTTTCATTATCTCTAAATCTGAAGGCTTTAATAAAATATGTTTTGTATCTAAATATTCATATTTTCCAGAAAGAATACTAACAATGATCATACTTCCAACTGCTAGTGCAATAATTAATAACATAGCCCCTATCGCCAATGTACTTTTAGGAAAAAATAGGTTTAATGATACTGCAACAATAATAGTAGCCACAGAGATTCCAATAATTAAGAAGAATCTCTTTTTAAAATTAATGAAGTCTTCTAACTCTGTTGTTGATAATACTACTGAATCTTCATCAATAGATGAAACGGTTTCCTCTCCACCTTCAGTATTCCCTTTCATTAAATAATCTAATGTTACTCCAAATAGATTACTTATCATAATAATAGTATCCATTTCAGGATATCCTTCCCCTGTTTCCCATTTACTAACGGCTTGTCTTGAGACTCCTAATTGTTCCGCCAATGCTTCTTGAGACATTCTTTTTTCTTTTCTTAATGTCTGTAGTTTTATTCCAAAATTCATTTTTCTCACCTCAACCATAGTATAGCGTATCCCCCTTTTATTTCTACAAACTTGACGTTGTTTTTTGTCCACGATGTGTTGCGTTTTGGTTGCAACCCCTATTATAACACAGTTTTTCTATATCCAAGTCGGTTAATTTGACTTTATATAACGCATATAGTACCATTAAGGTAGTAATCATTACTATTAATAATTAGGAGGGAAATGTATATGCAAAAAACAAGATATTCAAAACAAAGAGAGCTAATTTATAACAATTTGAAAAGTCGTCGTGATCATCCAACTGCGGAAGATATTTACGCTAGTTTAAAACAAGAAAATCCTGCCTTAAGCCTAGGTACGGTATATCGAAATTTAAACTTTCTAACAGAAGCCAAGTTAGTTCGTAAATTACAAGTTGGAGAACAGACTATTCATTTTGATGCTGACCTCCAACCACACTATCATTTCATCTGTCAAAAATGTAATAACATTCACGATATAGATGCTCATGATATTCAATCCGTTATTAGTGATGAGATACGAAAACATACTTCACATATTGTATTAGATACTAACATTACGCTTAGTGGTATATGTGTGGAATGTCAAAAAGAAGACAACTAAAAAGGAGAAATGACTATGCCAACTTTAAAAGGAACAAAAACATTAGACAATTTAATGCACGCTTTTGCAGGAGAATCACAAGCACGTAATCGCTATACGTATTGGGCTTCTATTGCAAAAAAAGAAGGATTTGTACAAATTCAAAATGTATTTTTAGAAACTGCAGATCAAGAAAAAGAACATGCAAAGAGATTAATGAAATTAGCCAATGCCGATGCCAAAGGTGAAATGGTTTATGTTGAGGGAAAATTTCCTGTTTTAATGGGAAATACAGCTGAAAACTTAAAAGCTGCTGCAGAAGGTGAAAATGAAGAATATTCTCAGATGTATCCAAGTTTTGCTAAAATTGCTGATGAAGAAGGTTTCTCTAATATTGCAAATGTATTTAGATCTATTGCACAAGCAGAGAAATTTCATGAAGAAAGATATTTAAAGTTATTAGAAACTTTAGAGAATGGAAATACGTTTAAAAGAGATACTCCAGTTGTTTGGAAATGTAATAACTGTGGATTTATATTTGAAGGATTAGAAGCACCTGAAAGATGCCCAGCATGTGATCATCCACAAGCACATTTTGAAGTGTTATCATTTTTCAAAGGATTTTAATTAGAAGATGCGAAAGCATCTTTTTTTATACTTAATTTCCTATATTTGACAAATCATTCCTTAATCAAAAAAACAGTCATATAATCACATTTTTTCTTCATAAAAAGTGAGTCTAGTTGTTTGTCATAACACCCTAAAAATGGTATAATAATAAGGAATATTGTAGGTGAAAATAATGGGAAAGAAACAGATTGAAACAAAGCTTGTAAAACAATTTATAAATGGAGATACTGAGGCCTTTAGTAAGATTTATAATTATTACAAAGGCCCCCTTTTTTACTTCATTTTTAATTTACTTCATAATACAACTGATGCAGAAGATGTTCTTCAAGAAACTTTTGTTCAGGTAATAAAAAAAATTGATTCTTTACAACAACCAAAAGCCTTTCATCCTTGGTTATATCGTATTGCTTACAATAATGCTATGGAAATATATCGTAAAAAAAGCAATCTTATTATTACAGATCAAGATTACCCTTTTGAAAACATTGAAGATATAAATCTTAACCTAACAAAATCCATTCATGACAAAGAAGTATTCGATGCCATAAGTATAGAAATATATAAATTATCAGATATTTATAGACAAATAGCACAATTACGTTATTTTGAAAATATGACAACAAAAGAAATATCGCAAATCATGAACATACCTGAAGGAACTATTAAGTCACGTTTAAAAACAATTCGCCAAAAAATACAACCTGCATTACATACAAAGGGTTTTTCACCAAAGAATTATTTTTCTACTGCTTTTACGCCAGTAATATTTCATGTATTTCAAAATATCATTTCAAACAATGGATTATCATCAGATATATCATTACAAATGTATGAAAACATATCTACTATAACTGGAAAGAATTTAGGTATTCTTACTACATCTACAATTTCTGCTGTTCAAGGTGTATCTTTTGGCACGAAGCTTTTATTAGTACTATCCTTAACTGGAACTATCACTGCAACAACGTATATTACAACCATCCAACCCACTAATGACATTAAACAAATTTCTTACCACAATGCTCTAACTAATAAAAGTATTGAAGTAGAAATA
>JBKEBJ010000080.1:0-2610 GCA_047973105.1 Coprobacillaceae bacterium
TTCTTCCTAAACTGTGCATCTCTTCCATCATTTCTAATACTTGCTCTAACAACGCCATTAAGTTACGCCCTGTAAAATCAGAATAGATTGCGATTTGATTATTAATATATTCCCATGCTAATGTATAATCTGCTGGCAAGTTCTCTAACCTTTGTTCAAACTCTTTGTACTGCTTTGTCATATCACTACCTGTTATTTTTTCCCAAAATGTCATTAGTCCTCCTTTAATACTTCTAATTTTTCTGATACAAATTCCCATTTAAGCCAAAACTCTTCTAGTCTTAGTTGACCATCTTCTGTAAGTGAAAAGAACTTTCTTGGTGGTCCAATATCACTTTTCTTTTTGACACTACTAATAAGACCGTTCTTCTCCAACCTTAGTAAGATCGTATAAACAGTTCCATCAACAACGTCTGTAAAACCTAGTTCATTTAATCTTTTAGTAATCTCATATCCATAGATTTCTTCTCGACTTATAATCTGAAGGACACAACCTTCAAGTACTCCTTTAAGCATTTCTGTTATATTTTCCATTCCATCTCCAGTACCTAGTATTACTTATTACAACTATATAGTAACACAAGGTAGCGAGTTATGCAAGAAAAAAAGATAGAGAATAATCTCTACCTTCTATAGTTCACTCTCATTTAGGCCATCATAAGCTAATATAATATCATTGAAAAATGTACTACCATAATAGATTCCAGAAATTGATAATGTCGCTTCAATTGATTGGGTATTGCCTGTTTGATCATCACCACTTAATTTAATTGAATAATCTTGATCAATTAAATCTGAAACATTACTGCAATCACTTCGGGTATCACAGATATTGCTGGCAAAAAAATATGAAATCATCGCTTGATTACTACCAGCTACGGGATAGCTACCTAGTAGTAATCCATTATCATAACCATCATCTAATTTAGCTGTTTTCAATGTTTCATAACTAGCTTGAGGATTTAAAACTGCAACATATTCTCCATCTCCAATTACATCATCACCACTATTTTGATAAATTAGTGATATTTGCTCTTCGGTAAAATTATCTGGGTTAAGTGGTTTTAGGTCAACGTAATAACGGTAAACAATATTCTCTCGTATATTACCTGAAATATTATATTGACTTGCAAAATTTGTATCCCCGAAAATCCCATCAGTAAACCCAGTGCGAGTTTGGTCTTCATGATTGTCGTAGGTTATTGCATTAATATTTACTGATTTTATTAAATCGAACTGACTTCTTATTTGATTTGAGCGACTTTCAACAACTGCATGCGCTTTTTGATACTCAGTATCCGCTTCTGTATCCCCAATTATTTACTGTTCATGCTCTAAGGATTTATTACTATCTGTGTCAGCGGAGCTATCGGCTTGACTTGCATCAATTTCTTGATCTATTAGTTTATAACTATCAACTAGCGTTTGATTAGGCAACTCTGAATTAGACTTGGAATCATTATCATTTAAACCATCATAAGCTAATATAATATCATTATAAGTAGTTTGACCGCTATAAACACCACTAATTACAAACGTTGCTATTATTTTTGATTCACTTCCATCTTGTAGAACTCCAACTAACTC
This sequence comes from Coprobacillaceae bacterium, assembly GCA_047973105.1. Lineage (GTDB taxonomy): Bacteria > Bacillota_I > Bacilli_A > Erysipelotrichales > Coprobacillaceae > CAKVJS01. The sequence goes on from JBKEBJ010000080.1 coordinate 1,588, forward strand.
AACATCTAGTTCCTGATTAAGTAAATCCTTAATATTATTACATTTAGAATCAGAAGCACATATTTGTTCGGCAACGATTGTTGAAACCATTACTTGGTCTGATTTATCTTGTGGATAACTCCCAACTACTAATCCATGACTATATTGATTGGCAAGCTTCGCATCATACAACGTTTGATAACTTGCATGAGGATTTAATATTGTTGCATATTCGTCATTAGATACTTCTAAATTTGCACCATAGTATTCTAAAGCAGTTAATTGATCATCACTTAAATTTTCAGTTGATACTTGTGGATCAAACTCCATCCGATACTGATACACTGTATTAGGATCAAGCTCGCCTTTTACATTATATTGTTCTGCAAAGTTATTATCTCCATAAATCCCATCACTAAACCCAGTTCGAGTTTGACTAACATGCTCAGCTGTTACTATTTGCGAGTTATTAGTTAAAATTTCTAAATAACTGTCCTCTTGGTCTTTAGTGCGCTCCTCAACAACACAACGAGCTTCATTTTCATTCTCATTTGAGATTTGACTACACTTATATAGATTTTTATTCTCACTAAGTTCACGTGCTTTTTGCACTCCTAAATTTAACTCATCAATATTGTGTTTATTTTCTATAGCATTTGACAGTCTAAATAATACAAATATAATTGATGACATTAGTATTCCAAAAAATATTACTAATTTAAATAAAAGCTTCACATTCTCTTTCATTACTTTCTCCTCAAAAAAGATAGAGAATAATCTCTACCTTTATTAAATAATTTACGTAATTCGATTTCTTCAGTTAACATTGACATTATTTCTTCTTTTGTTACTGTTATATTTTATTGTGTTCCTTATGGACGGTATGTTACTTTACCTTCTTCCATTTAAGTTTCTCCAATAATTAAAGTATATGGAGTTTTCTTTACTTGCGCTTCACGTATTTTGTAGTTTAACTTCTCTTCTCGAGTGTATTACTTTACTCTTACGCCGCTTGCTTTTATGTCTGCTTATAAACTCTCAACG
>JBKEBJ010000112.1:0-6466 GCA_047973105.1 Coprobacillaceae bacterium
ATTTGTTCGATTGTTGGATAGTACATGTTATTTCCTCCTTTGATAAACAAAAAACCGCCCACGACAGAAAACTCTGTCAAGGACGGTATTACCGCGGTGCCACCTTGTTTCACGTATACAAAAACGTGCTCTTTGTAAGATGCTATCACATCTTTGACTACTGACGTAAGTCTTAACGTCAGGAGATACTAAGCAATTTGCTTTTCATCCTGCCCTCCATGGTCCATTTAATAGGCTGCGTTCTGCCTGATTCCACCATCCAGGCTCTCTATTAGTGCACGATCTATTTTTATCTCCACTTCATTGGTTTATTTTCTACAATACTATCATTCTCTTTTTTAGATGTCAATATATTTCCTTGATGTTTATTTTTTTATACAATTTAAAGTGACAGCTTATTGTCACTTTTAATATGTTATTTTAATAATAAAGGAGATTATTATGCTTATTGAGAAAACAGACTACTATGAAAAACAAAAAACACTTCGTTCCATATTGCGAAGTCCTTCTAAATTTGATGAAGCTATGCATTTAGTTTTATCCCAACATGATATATTACACTTCTCAACCAACCCAGACATACCATTATATTGTGATATTTTATGGAGCAATGTAAGTGATACTGCATTTCGTACTATGCCAACAAAGAAAGATGAAACAATTGCTTGGCATATTTGGCATATTACAAGAATTGAAGATTTAGTTTCTAATCTTTTAATTTCTAATCAAGCGCCTATACTAGATGATTCTTGGTTAGAAGTATTAAATATTACAACTAAAGATACTGGTAACGCTATGAATGATGATGAAATACTATTCCTGAGTACTAACATTAACAAAGAGGCATTAAAATCCTATCGACAAGCTGTGTCTAATCGAACAAGAAGTATTATTAAGAAGCTAACCGTTGATGATATCAAACAAAGACCTACAAAACAACAACTAGATCAGTTAGTAGAAACAGGCGGCTTACTTCCTCATAAGAAATCTGTTTGGTTAAAAGAATTCTGGGGGAATAAAACTATTGCTGGATTATTATTACTACCTATTACTCGACATCACTACATGCACTTAAAGCAATGTAAAGAATTATTAGAAAAACAAATAAAGTAACTATAATAAAGGTCCTACATTTATGAGAATATCATAAATTAGGACTTTTATGTTTATAAAAATATTTGTAAATAAAAAGTAATCTCACTTTCTATATTGTATTTATATATATAAACAAATTATGGCTTTTATGTTTAAGGAATTCATAATGTAAGTCCATTTGTTTTTTTATAAGGTGGTTAAACCCTTTGTTTAAAGACCGTTAATGGGCGCCGTGCGGATACTTTTGAGGGGAGTTGGTAGGATGATTACATTTATTAAAGAAATGCGATTATTGATTAACTCTATTTATAGACTAATTAAAAGCATAAAAAAACAAGGTAACGACCAAGCCACCTTATAGCTTTATTATATACCATCTAAAATATTTAACAAGTACTAATTTATACTACTTATTCTCCGCTTGTAAAAGTATTCTTCTAGCATATAGAGTAACTAAAATATTAATCAAAATAGTACCTACAATAATGATTGATTCCTGCCGAATAAAGATATCGAACATCAATCCATATATGGTGTTACCAATAGGTAAGGATATTGAAGTTAACGCTAATACATATGCAATTACTTTACCAATTAGTTCTGGTGGTGTTTGTTTTTGAATATATGTTGTCATTAAAACACTATATATTGTACAAATCATCATAAATATAAAACAACTAATACAAATGATAATGAAAGACATATAGGGTTTATTTATTTTTAAAGCAAAAATTATTGGTAAAACAGAAAATATTGTGCTTCCAAATAAATAATATGTCTTATGAAAAGGTATTCTTTTTCCATATATTGCGACTATTACTCCACCAATTAATGCCCCAAATGATAAACTAGCTTGTGCTATACCATAATATTGACTACTTAAAGATAATACCTTGGTAATAACTTGAGGAATTCCAATAGTAATCATAGAATCAAATAGTAGATTGAAAGAAGCAACTAAAATTGCGATTTTACAAATCATTGGTTTCTTCTTTAAAAAACTAAGACACTCCTTACTTTCTCTTCTCATTAATACGAATACTGACACTTCTTCCTTTTTCTTTATATGTGGTATAGTAATAGACATTTCTAATATCGCCGAAATAGTAAATGTTATAAACCCAAAAATCAATATGGGAAATATCCCTCCTATATCATATATCATGCCTCCAATAATTGGTCCTAATATTTTTGATAAAGAGTTGACTTGATTAACTACCGCATTAGCTGTTACTAAATCATATTTTTCTACTAATAATGGGACACTTGCATGAACAGTAGGTTGGTAAATTGCTTGAATCGATGATAATAACAACAATACTATACCCATTAATGCAACACTCCTAATGTATATAAAAGATATTAATAACCCTCCAATAATACATGCTGTAATACTATCTAATAGAATCATTGTATTTCGTTTATTCAAGCAATCTGCAATAATGCCACTAATTGGACTAAATATAATAATAGGTAATACTGACAATCCTAATGTCATTCCAAATGTTGCACTAGATTTTGTTATACTCAAAATATAAAGTGGTATTGAAAAACGTAGTAACGAATTCCCAAAGATAGAAATAATCTGCCCTATTATCACCATAGTAAAGTTTTTATTATATAACCTTAATTTATTCTCCATATATATCCTCCTTTAAAAATGTTATATCCTACATTGAATATAACATTTTAAAGAAGACATATAGCTGTCACTTATTTGTATTTTTCTACAATTTCTTGTGCTCTTTTTCTTACTTTATCTCGAATATGTAAAGGTTCTAAAACCTCAACATATATACCAAAAGACAGTATATGTCGAATCACCCATTCGTTACTAGCATACCAATAACGAACAATAAAAGAGCCATCCTCTAATATTTGAACATACTTCTCATTATACTCATCGTAAATACGATGACTAATTTCTGGTGAAAATTTCAAAACAAATTCCTCTAATTCATAAGATAGCGAATAATCTGGTTCCAAAGATATTTCTTCTGTTAGCTCTCTGTTAAAACGTTCATCTGTGATTTTTAAGTTACGCATTCTTGATACTCTAAACATTCGAATCCCTTTTTTATATCTACAATATCCTTGGATATACCAAGCTTGACTACGAAACAATAAACGTAATGGTTCAACCTGTCGATAGTTATGTTGTAATTCAGAAGTATAATACTCAAAACTAATGACATGCTTCCCAACAATTGCTTCTTCCATATTAGAGAATTTTATCTTTTCTTGTTCTTCACTCCCAAAAAAGGAAAAATCCACTTCTATCCAATTAGGTTTAGAATCAACTTGAAATAACCCACCAAGTTTATTTAATAATTGTTCTATATTAGGAATATTAGTTGCTTGTAACACTTGTAAGCTATGCATAATTTTATCTTGTTCTTCTTTTGAAATTACTGTTCGATCAATACTATATTCTTCTAATATACCAATTCCACCATTTCTTCCTTTGACAGTATATATTGGAATATTAGCCAATGTTAAAGTATCTATATCTCTTAATATTGTTCGTTTAGATACATTAAAATAATCCGCTAGTTCTTGTGAGGTAGTATATTGTCTTTGAATTAATAAAAATATCATTTGAATCAATCTTTCTATTTGCATTCTGATTCTCCTATCTCTTTATCAAAAGTATAACACAGATAAAGTGACATACTATGTCACTTTATTCAAACATAGACAAATCCTTTTATTTACGATACATTTAAAGTATAAATATTTGAAAGAAGGTCTGTTATGAAAAAATATATTATGGCTATCGATCAAGGAACAACAAGTTCAAGAGCTATCATTTTCGATAAAAAAACAAATATTATTGGTGTTGCTCAAAAAGAATTAGTAAACTTTTATCCCAAACCAGAATGGGTTGAACAAAATGCTAATGATATTTGGGCGAGTGTTGTAGGTGTCATGTTTGAAGTTTTGGCTAAAACTGGTATTGAAGCTAAACAAATTGCTGCTATTGGCATTACAAATCAAAGGGAAACAACTGTTGTTTGGGATAAACAAACAGGACAACCTATTTATAATGCAATTGTCTGGCAATCACGACAAAGTAATCATTATTGCGAGAAATTGAAAGAAAAAGGAAAAGAAGATATTGTCAAAAAGAAAACTGGATTACTTTTAGACCCATATTTTAGCGCTAGTAAAATTCGATTCATTCTTGACGAAACAGATTCACAAACAAGAGCAGATAATGGCGAATTATCTTTTGGGACTATTGATAGTTGGTTAGTCTATAAACTAACTAATGGAAAACATCATATTACAGATGTGTCTAATGCATCTAGAACTCTATTAATGAATTTAGAAACCTTAGAATACGATGCGCAATTATTATCTTTATGGAATATCCCTAAAAATATGTTACCTACTATTAAAGATACTAGTGAAGTTTATGGTTATTGTCAGAATCTTTTTGAAGAAGATATCCCTATCGCAAGTATTGTTGGTGATCAACAAGCCGCACTATTTGGACAAACTTGTTTTGCACCTGGAGATGTTAAAAACACATATGGGACTGGATGTTTTCTATTAATGAATACTAATAATACCATCATTCATTCTCAAAATGGTTTAGTTACTTCTGTTGGTTGGCGTATTCAAAAAGAAGTTAACTATATTTTAGAGGGAAGTGTTTTTATTGCAGGGGCAGCAGTACAGTGGTTACGAGATGGCTTAAAGATTATTAATACTTCACCAGAAAGTGAAGAATACGCTAAAAGGGTAGAAGACACAAATGGTGTTTATGTTGTCCCTGCCTTCACAGGATTAGGTGCCCCATATTGGAAACCTGAAACCAAGGGTGCAATGTTTGGCTTAACAAGAGGAACTACAAATGAACATATTATTCGTGCTACTTTAGAATCTCTTGCATATCAAACAACAGATGTTATAGATGCAATGAAAGAAGACTCTAAGCTTCCTTTACAGAATTTAAAAGTGGATGGTGGAGCATCAAATAATGCTTTTCTATTGCAATTTCAAAGCGACATACTAAATATTCCCGTTACGCAAGGGGTAGTTAAAGAAACCACTGCTTTAGGAGCTGCCTACTTAGCAGGATTAGCTGTAAAATATTGGCAAGATAAAGAAGAAATAAAAAAATTATTTCAAGAGTCAACTACTTTCTATCCTTCAATGGATAATCAAATCCGTAATTCTAAAATTAAAGGTTGGAAAAAAGCAGTACAATCAACTATTCATTATTCTGAGGAATAAAAAAAACAGGTACATATCATATGTATCTGTTTTTAATTCTATTAACAACTATGCAGCATCATTGTTATCGCTACTGTTAGTATCATCACTATCTCTGTTTTTTATATTATCTACTGTTTTATCAACAGTTTTTAATACTTTATCAGTTGTACTAGAAGTTGCATCTGCAACTTTATTAACAAATGCATTTAATTGTTCATTTCCAAAATCAACATCTTTTGATGTCATTACATTATACTATAGATCAAAGGATTTTAGTATCATTTTTTAACCAATTTAGGTTTTTCGCATCAAAAATGCACTTATTATAGGTAAAATTGTTGATAATACTGAATTCTTATAGCATCAAACAAGAACATTATTTGGTGATAAAAATGTATTCCATCAAATTTACCTGGGATATGTAACACATGACTTCCAGGTTTATGTTCTCCTTCAGTGAATATTTTGTTTTGTGTAATTAACAAGGATTTAGCTTTTTCTGCATTAGTTTTCTCATTAATAATTTTAAAATCTCCCATTGAACGACCTGTTGCTGAAATATAAATAATAATATCATCTTCATTCACACGAATTTGTTGATCAAAGTGATGGTATTGAATAACTGGTTTCCCAAATGTAATAAAGTCTGTTTGAAATTCCACAGCAATAGAAATGGGATATAGTGGTCCAATTAAAATAATACGTTTCACTTCATATAATACTTTACATAATTTACTAACAAATGCTTGTAATTCTTCTTTAGATAAACTAGTTTCCATCTTATTAATAATATCTTCACTGTTAGTTCCAAGCATTCTAGCATGAATTTGATCAGTACGTAATGTGTAATCCTGTAATAAAGTCTGTTTAAATTGTTCAAAAGAAGAAAAACCTAGTAAATCACAAAAAGCTAGGATACTCTCTTTACTAATCTTTTGATCAGCCACAATATCTGATAATTCAATATCTTCAAAATAACGATAATGGTTTACTACATATAAACAAAACAAGTAGTATTCATCAAACATTAATGTTCCATTTAGATATGTTAAAATACGACTAATTAATATATTCATAATTTCCTCCCATTAATTTTCATTTACTTTAATAACACTAACTTCCATAGTATTTAAACACAAGCAATTTA